>JAGZNE010000018.1:0-22377 GCA_018363825.1 Atopobium sp.
ACGTAATAGCATGCTTTCCGCACTTGCGCTGCGTTTCCGCACTTGCTGTGCGCGGCGCGGGAGTGCCAGCTACTTCTTCTGGACGTACTTCAAGCAGTCAAGGGTGACAGCGGTCAGAATAATGACGCCCGAGAAAACAAACTGCAGGTTGGTATCAATACCAAGAATGGTCAGTGCGTAAGTCAGTGCGGTGAAGATAAGAACACCCACGGTAACACCGGAGATCTTACCAATACCACCGGTGAACGAGACGCCACCAACAACGCAGGCTGCGATTGCGTCCATGTCCCAACCCTGGCCGTAAGCTGCGGAACCAGAGCCGACCATACGCATGCACTCGAGCCATGAACCAAATCCGTAAAGGATACCAGCCATAACAAAAGCGCCAACCATAACTCTAAAGACAGAGATACCGGAAACAGCTGCTGCCTCGGGGTTTCCACCTACAGCATAGAGATTCTTACCAAAGGTGGTCTTGTTCCAGATGAACCAAACAATAGCAATAGCTGCGATTGCCCACAAAATAATTGATGGGAATTTACCAATTCGTGGAATGACCATGTCTGGAATAGATGGCTCGATAGCACCAAAAGAAACACCCTTTGTTGCATAGGTAACAATACCAAAGATAATCAGCATGTTAGCCATGGTCGAGATGAATGGGTGCATCTTAAACTTAGCAGTAAAGAAGCCAGCGATACTGGTAAAGCAGGTGCAGAGAACAATACAGGTAACCAAAGCCATGATGATTCTGACAGGAATTGGAATACCAGTGAGGTCAAACGTGATACCAAAGACCTGACCAGTATTGATGCCCTGGTGCATGATGATGGTTGAAGCGGTCATGCCCATACCAACCATACGACCAATGGAAAGGTCAGTACCGGTAAGCAGAATCAATCCAGCTACACCAAGAGCCAGGAACATTCGAGGCGATGCCTGCTGAAGAATGTTGATGACGTTGGAGTATGTCAGGAGCTGAGTGCCCTTGACTGCTGGGGTAATGATACAAAGGGCAATAAACACCAGGAGAATAACAATGTACAGGCCGTTCTGAAGCAAGAATGAACGGGTGTTGAAGGTGTACTTGTAGTTCTCCCACTTCTGAGCCTGAGACTCCAGTGGAGTGAACTTAGACATCCTGAGAAGGTCGATGAGGTGATACTCATGACTAAACGCATTATGAGCACGGTCTTTGATGCGCTGAAGGTCTTTCTGATAGTTGACCTTTGCATCAAACTGACGGTTCTTATAGACGTACTTCTCGTCTTTGATTTCTTGAGCGTCAGAAGTCTTGCTGACAGCCTCTTCATGCTCCTTCTTGAGGCGCTCAAGAGCAGCAGCGTAGTTCTGCTTAGCCTGCTCCTTCTCAAGAGCACAGCTAGCCTTTACAGGCTCCAGGTACTCGTTCTTGTAGTGCTCCTTAAGATAAGCCTCGGCCTCTGCAATAAGCTTGGAGACCTGAGCGCTATTCTCGGACTCAACCTTCTTTGCAAGCTCCAGTTCAGCCTTGTAGCCCTCGATAAGCGTGTTGCGCTCTTCGGCAGAGATAGACTTATCGCGCTTTGCAGACTCAATTGCGCTCAGTGTTGAAATTACTTTGTTGGTACCATTTGCGCGAAGCTCATCAATCTGAGCCTGAATGGAACCAATCTTCTGATCAATAGGCTTTAGCAGCTCTTTTTCCTGCTCGGCCGTCAGAACAGATCCACCTGTTTTTGGCATTTGTATCATCCTCTCCTACAGGTACTTTGCGCTGAGGCGCAGGAGTTCTTCTTGATTTGTCTCGTTGGTATTTACAATGCCCGAGAGTCTACCGTTGGACATAACGCCAATTCGGTTAGTAATTCCCAGAATCTCTGGCATCTCCGAAGAGACTACGATAATAGTGGTACCGCTCTTAGCCATATCAATAATGAGCTGGTAGATCTCATATTTAGCACCAACATCAATACCACGAGTAGGCTCGTCCATCAGGAAAACCTGTGGATAGCGCTCGAGCCATTTACCAAAAATGACCTTCTGCTGGTTGCCGCCAGAAAGGCTTGAAATCAAGTCTGATGGACCCTGAGCCTTGGTGTTCATAACCTTGAGCTCGTTGACGGTAGCCTTAGTCATCTTAGGATCAGAAAGAATTGGACCAGCCTTGTACTGATTCAAGTTTGCAATGGTTGTGTTAAACGTCAGGTCACCCTTAAGGAATAGGCCGTTTGCTTTACGCTCCTCGGTAATCATGGCAAAGCCGTGATCCATTGCCTCTGCGGCTGTCGAGAAGTTCATAAGGTGCCCGTTGACATAGACACGACCTGCAGCTCTGGTTCTTACACCAAAGATTGTCTCAAGAAGCTCTGTTCTACCAGCGCCGACAAGACCATACAGACCAAAGATCTCGCCCTTCCTTACGTCAAAAGTGACGTCTTGAAGGTATGGCTCGTATTTAGTTGAAAGGTGCTGAATAGAAAGATACGTCTTACCAGGTGTGTTAGTAACATCTGGGAAGCGATTCTCAAGTGAGCGACCGACCATTGCTGAGATAAGCTCATTCATGTTGGTCTCATCAGAGCGCTTGGTCATAACAAGCTTACCGTCACGAAGAACTGAAATGTCGTCGCAAATCTCAAAGATCTCATCCATCTTGTGAGAGATATAGACCAAAGAAATTCCCTGCTCTTTGAGCATATGAATCATCTCAAAGAGTTTCTCGACCTCTTGGGTCATAAGTGAAGAAGTAGGCTCATCAAGAACAATAATCTTTGCGTTGTAAGAAATTGCCTTTGCAATCTCGCACATTTGACGCTGAGATACTGACATGTTCTTCATAGGCTGTGTCAGGTCTACGGTCATACCAAGACGCCTGAAGAGCTCGTTAGCCTCTTTTTTCATGCGTCCCTCGTCGACAACACCCATTGCATTAACGGGATAGCGACCAAGGAACAAGTTATCTACAACATTTCTATCAAGGCACTGGTTAAGCTCCTGGTGAACCATTGCGACGCCATTCTCAAGTGCGTCTTTTGGTCCAGAGAAATTAACCTCTTTGCCGTCAAGAAATATCTTGCCTTCATCTTTTTGATACGTACCAAACAGGCACTTCATCATGGTAGATTTGCCTGCGCCGTTCTCTCCCATAAGACCCATAACGGTTCCACGGCGTACGTTCATTGAAATGTGATCCAGAACGCGGTTACGTCCAAAGGACTTACTCATTCCATCAATTGTTAGAACGATATCGTTTTCTGTATCTGCCATGTAATCACCCCTTATCTCGCTAAGTTATTGCGCTTATTCGCGAGAACACCGGAGGAGAGCAGGTGTCTCCCCTCCGGTATTGTTTCGTGCTATCGACTACTTAATTACTTAAGCAGCTGGGTATAGGAAGAACCGTTGTCGGTCTTAACCATGTTGAATGCAAATGCATCGTACTCGTCAGGGTTGCCAAGACGGTTGGTAATGTTGGACTCAGTCTGGCCATCGCCTGCGATGAACTCAACGTTGAGGTTGAGCAGTGGAGCATACTTCTTGAGCAGTGGTACATAGGTTGAACCAAGGAAGTTGTCGCCAGAGTTGTAGGTGTTGAGCCAAACCTTCTTCTCTGGGTGCTTGTCTGCGCTCAGCTGAGCGGAAGCATCCTTGTAAGTAGTGGTTGCGTCAAGGTTGTCCTTGTAGTTCTCAGCGGTAACTGCAAGGTTGAGAGCGTAGTAAGAACGCTGTTCTGCAACATACTTGTAGTCCTTGGAGTCAATCTTGTTGCCAGCATCGTCTGCAGACTCAATGCCGGTGTTGATATCAGCGCCGTCAAGAGCGTTGCGGAGCAGACGGAGAGTCAGGTAAGCCTGAACATCTGGGTGCTGGGAAATGGTGCCTGCATAGCCGTCAGCAATAGCTGCAACAGCGTCAGAGTTAGCGTCGTAACCAAAGGTTGGGACCTTCTGAGCCTTTGACCATGCGTTGAAGATGGACATGCCCATACCGTCGTTGTTGGAAACAACAACATCAATCTGATCGCCGAAGGAAGAAGACCAAGCAGCAATTGCGTTACCAGCGGTTGCAGCATCCCATGTTGCACCAGCGGTGTTCTTCATCTCCTGAGAAGCAAGCTCACGGATGGTGTAGGACTTGCCGCCGACCTCAAGCTTGCCGTCCTGAACAACAGAAGCGGAGCCATCGGTGTTGGTGCCTACTGGATCGGAAATAATCTTGCCGTCCTTCTCGATGCCAGTACCAAGTGCCTTACGGACACCACGAGTACGAGCGATAGAGTCGTTGTGACCAATGTCACCAATTGCAAGAACGTAACCAATAATGCCGTCCTTGTTGCGATCAAGCTCAGCTGCGTGAGCCTTGATGTAATCAAGAACCATCTGGCCCTGGAGCTCTGCACCCTGAACTGCATCAAAGCCAACGTAATAGGTGTCTTTGTTGAAGTTAAGAGTGTTTGTATCAAGCTCACCAGTGGAGCTGTTGGAAGGCTGGCGGTTAAAGAAGACAACAGGCTTATCCTTGTTCTCTACCTTTGCATCTTTAGCGCCTTCCTCTTTTTTCTCGCTAGGTGCGCAAGCTGCAAGAACGCTAGATCCACCAACGCTAAGAACGCCTAGACCACAGAACTTTAGAAAACTGCGACGAGACACATCCATAGTAGTGACCTTTCTCATTTGTTATGCCTTTTGCATAACACTGACCTTAATGAGTACGTTAACAAATCTCATCACAGCTCTTTGTGAGATGTCGCTCAACGGTTGCAGAAATACCGTAAGCGTTATGTTTTGTACCTTTTACGGTATCAATTTTGAAGTTTTTGAGGATAAATAAAGAAAAATCGGTCAAATGACCAAATTGTCGAGAAAATCGTCCTCTTCAAATCTGCGTATAAAAATCTGCCTAATGCGAGAAAAGCAGAACGGTTCTTCAAACAAAAAAGACCAGGCATTGCCTGGTCTTGAAAATTCTGGCTCCCCGAGCAGGATTTGAACCTGCGACACGCTGATTAACAGTCAGCTGCGCTACCGCTGCGCCATCGGGGAATATGTGTGCTTCTCAGCGGTGTTTAAGTATAGAGAGACATTCCAAACCATGCAAGCATTATTTAGAAAAAATTTATTCAAATTCCTCTTGCACAATCTCACACACCTAAACCAAGAAGCTACTCCTCCATGTAGTCCTTAAGACGACCGGACCTAGAAGGATGACGAAGCTTTGCCAAGGTCTTGGACTCAATCTGACGAATACGCTCACGCGTAACGCCAAACTCCTTGCCTACCTCTTCAAGGGTACGAGGATGACCGTCCTCAAGACCAAAGCGGAACTTAATAACCTTACGCTCACGATCAGCAAGGCCGTCAAGAACCTGCTCAAGCTGCTCACGAAGCATTGAATCAGAAGCTGCATCTGGTGGAGCAACAGCTGAAGAGTCCTCAATAAAGTCTCCAAGCTGGGAATCTTCTTCTTCACCAATAGGCGTCTCAAGAGAGACGGGCTCCTGGCTAATCTTCTGAATCTCGCGGACGCGATCAGGAGACATGCCCATTTCTGCGCCAATCTCTTCTGGAGAAGGATCTCTACCAAGATCTTGCAGAAGCTGACGCTGAACACGGATAAGCTTATTGATGGTCTCTACCATGTGAACTGGAATACGAATGGTACGAGCCTGGTCCGCAATAGCACGGGTAATTGCCTGGCGAATCCACCATGTAGCATATGTTGAGAACTTAAAGCCCTTGGTGTAGTCGAACTTCTCGACAGCACGAATAAGGCCCAGGTTACCTTCCTGGATAAGATCGAGGAACAGCATGCCACGGCCAACATAGCGCTTAGCAATTGAGACGACAAGACGAAGGTTTGCAGAGATAAGCTGCTGCTTAGCGTCAAGTCCTACGGACTCAATACGCATGAGGCGGCGCTGCTCTGCACGGTTGAGCTCGATGAGGCCATCCTCAAAGTCCTCCAGCTTCTGGGAAGCCGCAGTACCTGCCTCAATCTTCATAGCAAGGTGAACCTCTTCTGATGCAGTAAGCAGGTCTACCTTACCAATCTCTTTAAGATACATGCGGACAGGATCGCCGGTAAGCATAACCGTGGTGGTATCTGAGCGACGAGCACGAGCGCGAGAAGAACGTTTTGGCTTAGAGACTTTTGCCTTAGAAACAGAGCGGAGAGCCTCTTTGACCTCACGTGCCTCATTTACGGCATCAAAATCTTCATCATCTTCATCTTCAAAATCAGATGAGTCATCCATGTCATCATCGGATGAAAAATCATCCTCTACGGCGTCATCTTCAATAGCGAAAGAAACGGTTGCTTCAGATGCGGTAGTAATTTCTACACCTTTAACGCGCAGCGAATCGTACAGATCAGAAAGCTCATCATCGTTAACGTCAACGTCACGAATGGCAACCTGAATATCGTCTTCGCTGATACTACCGTTAGACTTTGAAGAACTTACCAGATCATCAACAATTTTAGTAAGCTCATCTGAGAGTTTGACCTCTTCATTTGCCTTTTTTGCAGCCACAAATATCCTTTCGATAGATTAGCGCAAATCTTTATACCCAAAAGTTTCTCTACCTAATCAAACTACTCATTTTAATTTATAAAAAATCAGATGAGTAGCATCCCCATAAAATGAGTATTTTCTACTGCCCCGAAGTAAGCCTCTTGCCTAGCTCAAGCGCTCGTGTCTGAAGCTCCTGCGCAGCAGCAAGTTGCTCTTCAGCAAGTGTTCCGCTTGAAGACTCCCCTGCATAAGAACTGGAGCGCAGATTTGATCGAATTTCTCGCAATTTACGCTGTACCGAGTAGTAGTCAACAGTGTCCACAATAAACTCAAGCGAGCGACGTGTATCGGAGTTGCCCTCAGATATCACGCGACCAGAAGAAAGAATAGCTGCCGCATTTGGCTCAACAGCCGCAGCCGCGGCAACAACCTGCGCTGGCGTAGCGCCCTCTGGAGTAGCAAGCATGGCCCATGCCATGGTTTGATGACGAGCATCGGCCCAGACAAAGTCTGCAATACGGTCTTGATACTCTCGCACTAAAGACAAGTTTGTTGCCATAGCACTTAAGAGTTCAAGCTCTGAGTTAACCTGCCTGCGATCTTCTGCGGAGAGGCCCTGTGAGCCTCGTGATTCATACGTATCAGCAGAAACGCTATACGATGATGGATCATCATATGGTGACACCTCGTCATACGGTGGAACATCATCGTATGAAGGACCCTCGACATAAGTTGGAGTTTTAGCAGCTGAGTTGTATGAAGAGGTGTGGGCATTCTTCTGAGGCTGTTTGCGCGCCATCTTTGAAGTGCGCGAATCTGCAGCGTCGTCTTGAATAGGCGCGGCCTTAATTGCGCGCTTTGCTTCCTCGACATCAATATGAAGCAAATCGGACACACGAAGTGCATACTCGCTCAGCAGCACCGATGTCTTGAGCGGGGCCAACAGAGACGCTAAAGCCTCAAGCGCTTTGACTCGTCCACCAGGTACAGATAAGTCAAACTGAGCTGTTGTGGCATCAAAGACAAAGTCCATAAGCGGACGAGCTGCATCTAAGATAGGACGTAGCTTATCTGCACCTGATTCGTCGAGAAACTCCATGGGGTCCTGGTTATTTGGTAAAACAACACAGAGAAACGCAGCGGTTGTTTTATCGATAAATTTAATGGCACGAGCAGCAGCGTGTTGACCTGCAGCATCACCGTCAAACATGCAAATGATTTTACGTGCACGCTGACGATCGATAAGTTTGACGTGTTCAGACGTAAATGCAGTGCCTAAAGCTGCCACAGTGTTGGTAAAACCAGCCTCATGCATGGCAATAACGTCAGTGTAGCCCTCACAAATAATGGCTTCGGACTGGGCAGCAATAGTCTCTTTTGCAACATCATAGGCAAAGAGGTGCTTACCCTTATTGAAGACAGAAGTGTCCCTGGTATTAAGGTACTTAGGAGCGTTTTCTACCTTTTTAGTAATTCGACCGCCAAAAGCAATAGTTCTTCCTTGCTCATCATGAATAGGAAACATCACTCGATCATAGAACCAGTCGCTGATTCGACCGTTACGCTCAACGGCAAGGTTTGCAGCAATCATCTCTTGCGTGGTATAGCCACATTTACGCAGGTGTGCTACAAGCGCGCCTCTGCCAGGTGCATATCCCAGCTTCCAGCGCTTACAGACAGTCGCTCCAAATCCGCGACCAGAGAGATATGCACGCGCCGCCTCAGGACCTTCTCCCCTTCCGCGCATAAGCATGGAGTGGAAGTAATTCTCGGCCTCGGTAAGGCACTCAATTAAGCGATTCTTGCGGGGACCCTTAGAAACATGGGCCTCTTCTGAAAGGGTAATTCCGGCTTTATCGGCAAGATATCTGATAGCGTCAGGAAAATCTAGATTTTCTCGCTTCATGACATAGCTAAAGACGTCTCCACCTTCGGAGCAAGCGCCAAAGCAGTGCCAGAGGCCCGTAGAAGGATTTATCTTGAATGAAGGGCTTTTTTCTTGGTGGAAAGGACAGCATCCCCAATAGTCCTGACCTCGGGGTTTTAGCTCAACTGTCTCGGAAACAAGCGTGACAAAATCTGTGGCTTGTCTTACGCGCTCTTTATCTTCGTCAGTTATCATCTTCCACCTCCCCGCTTCCTAAGTTATATGAAGTCGTACCCAGATTCTGGGCTACCCAATCTATATTTCCACGAACGGCACACTTGAGCTCTTCAAGCGAATCAAATTTTTTAGATTCCCTCAGTCTCTTCACAAATACCGTCTGAACCTGCGAATCATATAAGTTGCCGCTAAAACCTAAGAGATTAGCTTCAAGCAAAGGCCCTGTTTGAGACTCAAATGACGGAGCTTTTCCCACATTAACCGCAGCGGGCCATGCTGTTGCGCCGTGAACCACATAGCACGCATACACGCCATCATGAGGAATACAATCACGTAGGTCAAGCGAAACATTTGCAGTTGGAAAACCAAAACCAGTACCCTGGCCTCGACCGTGTTTGACTACGCCACTCACAAAGTGCCAGCGGCCCAACAGGCTAGCTGCTTCCTCAACTTTACCCTGCTCAAGCAAGTCCCTAATGCGAGTTGCAGAGATTTTCTGTCCACCTGAGCAAAAGAGCTCATGGGCGTGAACTTCAAAGCCATGCTTATGCCCAAGCGAGGTGAGCAACGCGCTTCCTTCAGCTCCTTGTGCGCCCAGGCCAAAGTCAGAACCCACATGAACGGACACAGCCGAAACACTTGGAAGCAGCTTGTCCTCAACGTATTGCGTAGCGCTCAATGCCGCAAACTCGCGGGTAAAGTGATGCACCAAGATGCCATCCACTCCCCATGCGGCAAGTGCACGAAGTCTATCTTCTCCCGAGAGCAATCGCCGAGGAGATCCATCAAACAGCACCTCAACAGGATCTGGTGAAAACGTCACAGCAACAAGTGGTACGTTGCGAGCTTCGGCGTCCTTTTTTGCGCTGGCGAGAAGCCCTTGGTGGCCCTCATGAAGTCCGTCAAAGACACCAAGCACGCACACGCAAGGTTGCCTGTAGCAGCCAGAACGCAATGTATAGAAGTCGGCATCACCAAGCTCACGTGGAGCCGGCAACTCACTTCCATACAAAACGGATTGTACTATGCGTTCTACCTTGTTCAACGTGCATCCTTACTTACACAAAATACCTTGAGAGAAGTTTGTCTGGCAGACAAGGCAGGAGCCCTGCCTTGACCAAATTCCTACGAGAGCTTCATTCCACACAAGGCTGACCAGCGAGTTATGAGCAATCTCAGAGAGATCTTCTGGAATACCAAAACGTTTTCCAACCTCAACACACTTATATTCCGCTGCAGTCAACCTGTGCACAGGGTATCCCAGAACCTCAGTTGGATTGAGGCGTTTAGCTTCAAGCACCTGAGCTGGGCTTTGTTCAAGCTCTTCTAATAAAGCGCAGCTACCGAGCGTGATTGGACCAGAGAATGTCCTTCTCAGGCCACTAATATGAGCCTCTGTTCCAAGAGACTGACCAAGGTCTCGAGCAATACTTCTAATGTAGGTCCCTTTTGAAACGTCAAACGCAACCGTCCATACCAGTGATTCATCCGTAGTAGAAGGTTTGCGCACCGCCAAAAGAGTAGCGTCGTAAATAGAGACTCGACGAGCCGCAAGCTCTGGCGTCTTACCTTCACGAACAAGCTGATAGGCACGTTTGCCATCAACTGAGATTGCAGAAACTGCAGGTGGAAGCTGGTCTACCGTACCCACCAGCTTTGCGCATGCAGCGCGAGCAAACTCTTCATCGCACAGATTTTCTGGAACAGCAGCAGTGGCTACGACCTGACCGTCTGCATCATCGGTTGAGGTACGAGCCCCAAACGAAATGTCGGCTACATATCCCTTACAGTCAAGCGTCAGAAGGCCCAATAGCTTTGTAGCAAGACCAATGCCCACTACCAGCACGCCACTTGCATTAGGATCCAAAGTGCCTGCATGTCCCACGCGTTTCTCGCCAAATGCACGACGAACGCGAGAAACCACGTCATGGCTGGTTAAGCCAAGCGGCTTGTCAACAGCAATAAGTGCGTTAATTCCACTAGCTCCTCGCTTCACCTATGACTCCTTGTCAAGAGCGAGAAGATCGATGAGCAGAGGGACTATCTGGGTAAACACATCGTCAATGGTGCCTTCAGCGGTAAAGCCTGCAGCAGCAGTATGTCCGCCGCCACCCATTTGACGAGCTACGCCAGAAATATCTAGCTGAGATTTGGAACGCAGATTGCCACGAACTTTTCCGCCGTCAACCTCTTTGAGGAAGAGGGCAATTTCAGTTCCCTCAACACAGCGCACAACATCTACCAGGCCATCCATCTCTGCCAGAGGAACACCTGATGCAGAAAGATCTGCGGTAGTAACGTAGCTGTAGGCAACGCGACCCTCACCAAAGGTGCGAATACGACCCATAACCTTTGCGGCAAGATGAAGATAGGCCAAGCGGTCACTCTGGTAGACATGAAGCGCAATCTGAGATGGAGAAGCACCTGCTTCCACCAGCAAACTTGCTACCTCAAAAGCCTCGCCGTCAGCGTTTTGGTACTGGAAACGACCAGTATCAGTTACCAGCGCACACATAAGACATTGTGCCTCAGATGGAATAAGTTCTGCGCCTAAATGACAGGCAAACTCGGTGATAATGACGCCAGTTGCCGCCGCATCAGGACGCACAAGTCCTGCATTCCAATACACGTTGTTATAAGGGTGATGGTCAAGAACTGCTACCGTCTTAGAGCGCTCCATCAGCGCTTCTGCATCAGCCAAACGACCCGCAGTAGAAAGATCGACGCAGATAAAAAGATCTGGAGTTCCCTCGTACTTATTTGCAGGGACAAAGCTCTCAGTACCATCAAGAAACTTGTAAATGCGTGGTACTTCTCCATCAGCATCTGCCAAAAGATTGGTGACAGTTTTGCTAGGCCATCTTCTCTGAATAATGGAAGAAAGTGCTAATCCAGAGCCAATCGCATCTCCATCAGGAGAAGTATGTGCGCAAACAACGATTGACGAGGCCTGCTCAATCAGAGCTATAACCTCGTCAAACTCTGGACGACTGACTTTTGTATTCAGTGACGTCACTTACTTACGCCTCCTCGTCAGAATTCTCTTCATCAGAAGCTAGAGGGTATCCAAACTCGTCTTTCTCAACACCAAGCGTTGGTGGAACAACCTCAAGGGCTTGAGCAATACGCTCAGCCTCATCGGTAGTAGTATCAATTTTGAAATCAAGCTCAGGGGTTACACGCCAGTTCAGCGCGTGGCCCAAAAGCGAGCGAATCCTACCCTTAGCACGCTTAAGAGCTGCAAGGACCTTCTCGTAGCGATCAGGCTCGCAGCTTACATAGGCACGCATAAAGGACTTATCAACCGAGACCTCGCAGCTTGTGATGGTCACAAGCTGGAGATCAGGGTCGGAAATTTCAAACAAAAGGATCCAGCTGAGCTTTTCTCGAGCAATCTCATTAGTACGACGAGAAAATTGATTTTGTTTCATGCTGTCCCTTCTTACTCGGTACGAGCCACCTGCTCAATGCGATAGCCCTCGAGCTGGTCGCCAGGCTTGATGTCCTGGAAGTTCTCAAGGCCAATACCGCATTCGTAGCCGGATTTAACACTCTTAACGTCGTCTTTGAAGCGTCTGAGCGATGCAATCTTTCCATCATAGACAACAAAGCCGTCACGGATGAGGCGGATGTTATCGTCGCGGGAAATCTCACCATCAGAAATCATGCAGCCGGCAGCAATACCAACCTTAGGTACCTTGAAGGTATCGCGAACTTCAGCAACACCGGTCTGGACTTCCTGCTCAGTTGGCTTAAGCATACCAATACGAGCTGCGTCAATCTCTTCGATTGCCTTGTAGATGACGCTATACGTTCTAATCTCAACACCTACGCGCTCTGCAGCAAGCTTAGCCTTTGCATCTGGACGGACGCCAAAGCCAATGATAATTGCGTTGGATGCGTCAGCGAGAACAACGTCTGTCTCGGTAATGCCACCAACAGCAGAGTGGATGGTGCTGATACGAACCTCGGACTGGTCCATCTTGTCCAGGGAATCCTGGAGAGCCTCGATGGAGCCCTGAACGTCAGCCTTGATAATGAGGTTGAGTTCCTTGACGTCACGGTCAGCCATGGTGTCAAAGAGGTTCTCGAGGGTAACGTGCTTAACACGGTTCTGCTCTTCAATACGAGCCTTAAGGGCGCGCTGATCAGCAAGCTCACGAGCGTCGCGCTCCTCCTGGAAGACGCGGAACTCATCGCCTGCGCCAGGAACGGTTTGCAGACCAAGAATCTCAACTGCATCAGAAGGACCAGCGGTAGTAACTGCGTTGCCCTTAGGATCAAGCATTGCGCGGACGCGTCCAAATGCCATACCAGCAACAAGAGCGTCGCCGATGTGGAGTGTACCGCGTGTGACCAGAACAGTAGCAACAGAGCCGCGACCACGGTCAAGCTTAGCCTCAAGAACGTTACCAGACGCAAAAGTGTCTGGATTGGCCTTCAGCTCAAGGACATCTGCCTGCAAAAGAATAGTCTCGAGAAGATCGTCGATGCCCAAATTCTGCTTAGCGGAGATATCAACAAACATGTTCTGTCCGCCCCACTCCTCAGGAATAACACCGTACTCGGTGAGCTCCTGACGAACACGGGTAGGATCTGCGCCTGGCTTATCAATCTTGTTGACTGCAACAACAATTGGAACACCAGCAGCCTTTGCGTGGTTGATAGACTCAATGGTCTGAGGCATAACGCCGTCGTCTGCAGCAACAATCAAGATGACAATATCGGTGACCTTTGCACCACGAGCACGCATAGCGGTAAAGGTCTCGTGACCTGGGGTATCAATGAAGGTAATCTCACGGCCGTTAATGGTGACCTGAGAAGCACCGATTGCCTGAGTAATGCCGCCAGCCTCGCCAGCTGCAACGCCAGTGTGACGGATTGCGTCCAGAAGCGATGTCTTACCGTGGTCAACGTGACCCATGACGGTAACTACTGGAGGACGTGGCTTCAAATCCTTAGGATCATCGTAGAAGGTGAAGGAGTTCTCCTCCTCCTTGGACATGATCTTAATCTGGCGGCCAAGGTCATCAGCAACAATCTCAATAAGCTCATCAGACATGGTCTCGGTAAGCGTCAGAGGATTGCCAAGCAGGAACAGGCGCTTAATAATGTCATTTGCAGGAACACCAAGAAGTTCAGCAAGTTCAGAGACAGTAGAACCCTGAGGGACCTTTACCGTATCAAGCTGGGAAATATCCTGGTCGTTTGCAAGTGCTTCCTCAATACGCTGCTCCATAGCAGCCTCTGCAGCCTGCTTCTGACGACGCTCTTTACGCTTTTTACGGCGGCCAGTGGACTCACGGCTTGCCTCTTCAATAGCAACGCGAGCCTCATCTAAAACGCGGCTTCTGTTGTAAGCCTCAGCCTCACGTGCCATGCGGCTATAACGGTCTTCTCCGTCATCTCCACCGCGACGATTCTTCTTGCGCTTGCCATTTGGACGCTCATCAGACATAGAAGCGTCATCGCGCTCATTTTTGAAGTTATGACGAGAAGGAGCGCCACTTGCCTCGCTTGCATTAGCGCGAGCGTGATTTCTTGGCCCCTTCTCGGCCTTCTTCTGAGCAGCGGACTCTGCAGCCTGCTGTTTCAAAACCTCTTCCTGCTGAGCAATCTGATCAAGCAGGTTGTTGAAGGAAGGAGCAGCCTTAGGAGCAGTGTCCTTTACGCGATTACGCTCGGCCTCTTCAGCCTCAAGACGCTTCTTCTCTTCCTCGGCGCGGCGGCGCTCCTCTTCTTTCTTACGAGCAGCCTCTTCCTTTGCGCGCTTCTTCTCTTCTTCAGCACGCTCAGCTTCACGCCTTGCCTCTGCAGCAAGACGCTCAGCCTCTGCTGCCTCTGCAGCAGCCTTTGCCTCTTTGGCAGCAGCCTCTTCCTCAGCAGCCTTTTGAGCTGCGATTTCAGCGGCACGAGCCTCCATAATAGGCTGGAGTTTCTTACGAACAATAGAAATATATGCATCTTCAAGCGTAGAAGAAGCAGACTTTGCAGGAATCTTCATGTCCGCAAGGTGCTCGAGCAATTCTTTGCTCTGCATACCATATTCTTTGGCAAGGTCATGTACACGCATTTTTGCCATATATGAAAACCTTCCGGTTGACGGGATAGTTACAGGTAGTTGCCTAGATCAGTGAGTCTGGATCGGAAGAAATCTCTGCATTCTCCATGTCATCATGAATGCCACAGAAATCAGAACCAGGTCTTGCCATATTGCGGCAAGGAGTTCCGTTAGGGCTCACATACTTGCAACGATGAGCAATCTCTTCCTCGTCAACAGTCTCTTCAACAACCTCAGGAAGGTTGTTCAGAATGCTTGCAGCAAGGGACTCGTTCTTGATGTCAATGTGAAGACCAGTTAGGCGAGCAGCAAGGCGAGCATTCTGACCCTCTTTACCAATTGCCAAAGACAGCTGATCATCAGGAACAATAACAGTTGCGTGTCCCGTAGCGCCATCAACAATAACGCGAGAAACGCGTGCAGGTGAAAGTGCAGACGCAACGCAACGAGCAGCATCGTCAAACCAAGGCACAACGTCAACGCGCTCTCCACGGAGCTCAGAAACTACGGTGCGAACACGGCTGCCCTTAGGACCAACGCAAGCACCAACTGGATCAAGGCGCTCGTCAACGGAAGAAACAGCAATCTTGGAACGGACGCCAGCCTCACGAGCAATAGAGCGGATGCTTACAACACCGTCATAAACCTCTGGAACCTCAAGCTCAAAGAGACGACGGATAAGATCTGGGTGGGTACGAGAAACAACAATTGGTGGACGCTGACGCTCACCACGAACTGCTGGCTGAGTTGCATTAGGATCGCGAACGTCTACGATAATTGCCTTAATGCGCTGGTTGTGAAGGTAACGCTCGCCTGCTGGACGCTCATCGCGCTCATCAGGGAAACGACGCTGGTCAAAGTGAGGAAGCTCTGCCTCAACACCCTCACGAATCTTAATGATGGTGAAATCAGGAGTGGACTGAAGAACAGTACCTGTGATGATGTCACCAATGCGGCCACGGAACTCATCATAAATCTGAGCACGGGCGGCATTGCGCACAAGGGTCTTAATCTCTGCCTTAGCATGCTGTGCAGCAATACGGCTGGTATCTGGAGGAGTTACGTCTACCTCGTCAAACTCAGTGTACTCACCAGTCTCCTCATCTGGCTCACCCTTAGGGACAAGCTCATAGACGTAGACACGACCAGTAGCCCTATCAATGGTGACACGGGCGCCAAAATCAAGATGGAGGACGTCAGCATAGCTTTTTGCCAGAGACTGCTCCAAACGGTCCAGAAGATACAACTCATCGATGTGCTTCTCCTGGCAAAGCAACATCAAAGCTTCCATCATTTCAGATGCCATGAATAATCCTCTCTATCTACTTCTTGGCTGAGGCCGAGAAATCAAAAACTGGTTTAATAACGCACTTCTTTAACTCAGACAAATCAACAGTACAGACCTCATCTTCTGTCTGGATTGAGATAGTTGTACCCTCAATGCCCAAGAGTTTGCCGGTAAATTTACGGCGTCCCTCTGTGGCGGTTGTCTGAAGCTGAATCTCTTCTCCTGCAAAGCGCTTAAAGTCTTTTGCGCGGCGAAGTGGACGAGCCATTCCTGGAGAAGAAACCTCCAAGGTAAATGATGCTGGGAATGGATCAAGCTCATCTATGGTCTCTGAGATCCATGATGTTTCTTGAGCAACTTCATCAAGAGAAATGGTCTCTGCTGTCTCATCATCATGGTCAATTCTTACTCTGACCACAGGATTCTTTGAAGAACCAACAATCTCAACATCAACAATATCAATGTGGTGATTGAGTGCAGCCTGCTCTAGTGCGGACAAGATTTTCTGTGTTGCACCTTCGTTTTGCATTTGACCTCCTCATCTACATACAGAAAGGAAGCGGGGTCAAAACTCAACCCCACTTCCAACTAATAACAACTACGTTTAGAGATATATTACGAGATAAAGGGCTTCTCGTCAAGTGTTTTTGCTGTTAGGCAACGATATTCACAAGTCGGCCCTTAACAACAATGACTTTTCTAATCTCTTTACCCTCAAGCTGATCGGCAATTGCCTCAGTTGCGGCTGCAGTGAGCTCTTCCTCAGAAGCATCGGCAGCGACCTCAATGCGAGCGCGGACCTTACCCTTAAGCTGAACAGCAATTTCAACGGTATTGCTCTTTGCCTGCTCTGGATCAAACTCTGGCCAAGGCTGATGATAGACAGGTGTGTCTTTACCCAGAGCCTCGTGGCTGAGCTCCTCAGCCCAGTGAGGAATGATTGGAGCCAGCATGGCAACAACATCATTTGCAACCTTATAGCAAAGTGCAGCATTTCTTGACTCTGCAGGAACCTCGTTGATGTAGGCGCTTGCTGCATTAATCAGCTCCATGACTGCAGAAATTGCAGTGTTGAACTGGCCCTTGTCAAACTCAGTGGTGCAGCGGATTCCCATAGCGTTGAGGACGCGGTTGAGCTCAAGCGACTTTGCATCCAAGGTGGTGTGGTCGAATACGGCAGAAGCATCAGCAGTACGAGAGAGCTCCCATACCACACGCCAGGCGCGCTTAATAAAGCGGTTTGCACCTGCAACGACCTTCTCGTCCCAGTCAAAATCCTTCTCTGGTGGAGCAACAAAGAGGATAGCAAGGCGCATAGTATCTGCACCATAAGGCTCAATGACAGAGCTTGGAGGCACCACGTTACCCTTTGACTTTGACATGGTGTCGCCGTGCTCATCCTTGACCATGCCCTGAGTCATCAGGTTCTTAAATGGCTCGTCGATGTCAATCATACCCAGGTCACGGAGGACCTTAGTAAAGAAGCGAGAATACAGAAGGTGCAGAATTGCGTGCTCGATACCACCAATGTAGTTATCTACCGGCATCCAACGGTCCACGGACTCTTTGGAGAAAGGAAGCTCGGTGTTATGCGGATCGCAGTAGCGCAGATAGTACCAGCTGGAACAGGTAAAGGTATCCATGGTGTCAGTGATGCGCTTTGCAGGCTTTCCGCACTGAGGACAGGTGGTCTCTACAAACTCCTTGCACTCAGCAAGAGTGTCTCCTGCTGCCAGGTCAAGATTATCTGGAAGCATGACAGGAAGCTGGTCATAAGGAACAGAGACGTCACCGCAGCAATCACAATGAATCATAGGGATTGGATTGCCCCAATAGCGCTGCCTGGAAATGAGCCAGTCACGAAGGCGGAACTGGACAGTTCTACGACCAACGTTGTGCTCAGTCAGATAGGCAACAACGGCCTCTTCTGCCTCGGAATGCTTACCGCCGCGAAGTCCGGTAAAGGGACCAGACTGGACAAGAATACCTACGGTATCCATTGGTCCATCCCAGTCAACAGAGGTTACCTTGTAATCAGAAACTCCCTTGAGCTCCTCGTAAATATCAGTTCCCTCTTCGCAAATGATAGGAACAATAGGTAGGTCATACTTCTTAGCAAAGTCAAAGTCGCGCTTATCGCCTGATGGAACACCCATAACGGCGCCAGTACCATAGTCGAGAAGGACGTAGTCAGCAACCCAAATTGGTACGGTCTGACCGGTGACTGGGTTAATTGCGTAACGGCCAGTAAATACACCGTGTTTCTCGCGGTCTGTGCCCTGGCGATCAATGGAAGAAACCTTTACGGCTTCCTCATGGAGAGTGTCAAAGGCAGCCTTGTACTCTGAATCCCCTACCAGCTCAGCAGCAAGCTTAGACTCTGGTGGAAGCAGCATGAAGGTGCAGCCATAGATGGTATCTGCACGCGTAGTGAAGACGGTCATCTTGGTATCGGTTGGCGTGACGCCATCAGTGTCTGCCAGGGTGAAGTCAATCTCTGCGCCCTCGGAGCGACCAATCCAGTTTGCCTGCATAGCACGAACACGCTCTGGCCAACCCTCAAGCTGGTCAAGGTCATCAAGAAGCTCCTGCGCGTAATCAGTGATACGCAAGTACCACTGAGAGAGCTCACGCTTCTCTGGAACCGCACCACAGCGCCAGCACTTACCGTTAACTACCTGCTCGTTTGCAAGAACAGTTTTATCGTTAGGACACCAGTTAACAGGACTTGTTGCACGATATACCAGGCCCTTCTCAAGCATCTTGAGGAAGATCCACTGACCCCATTTGTAGTACTCAGGGTCACACGTGTTAAACATGCGATCTTTGTCGTAAGCAAAGCCCATGCGGAACATAGTCTTTACAGCCTGGTCAATATTTTTATGAGTCCACACAGAAGGCTGAGTATTGTGCTTAATAGCAGCGTTTTCTGCAGGAAGACCAAAAGCGTCAAAGCCCATTGGATGCAAAACGTCAAAGCCACGCATACGAGCCTGACGAGCCATAGCATCGCCAATGGTGTAGTTACGAGCGTGACCCATGTGAAGATCGCCCGAAGGATAAGGGAACATCTCTAGAACGTATTTTTTAGGCCTTGAGCTGTCCTCTTCTGTCTTATAAAGATTCTGCTCTTCCCAGACACGCTGCCACTTAGTTTCAATAGCTTCAGCGTCGTAGGCAGGAAAATCACCTGTATCGGATACGTTCTGTACTTCCTCGTTTTCCACGAGTTCCCCTTTCTTATAGCGATGCGTCACCAAGCAAAATACTTGGTGACGCCGGTAGTCCATACAACCTGTGGTTTATGAACGGAAATTGTAGCTGACCTGCTGGTTTGAATCTTTCAGCAAGACGTCGTGAGCACCACCCTCAACAATTGAAGTTGAAGAGACAAGCGTAATCTTTGCCTTATCACGGAGTTCAGGGATGTCAAGAGCACCGCAGTTGCACATGGTGGATTTGACCTTCAAAAGCGATGCCTCAACGCCATCCTTCAAAGGACCTGCATATGGAACGTAGGAATCAACGCCCTCAACAAAGGAAAGACCGCGCTTATTGCCGCCAAGGTCGTAGCGCTGCCAGTTACGAGCACGTGCAGAACCCTCGCCCCAGTATTCCTTCATGTAAGAGCCGTTAACAATAACGCGGTCAGAAGGACTCTCATCAAAGCGAGCAAAGTAACGACCAAGCATCATAAAGTCAGAACCCATAGCAAGGGCCAAAGTCATGTGATAGTCGTAGACAATTCCACCATCAGAGCAGATTGGAATATAGATGCCAGTCTCCTCAAAGTACTCATCACGAGCACGAGCAACATCAATGACAGAGGTTGCCTGACCACGACCAATGCCCTTCTGCTCACGAGTGATGCAGATAGAACCGCCGCCAATACCAATCTTGATAAAGTCAGCGCCAGCCTCTGCTAAGAAGCGGAAGCCCTCAGCATCTACAACGTTACCTGCGCCAATCTTGACGGAATCACCGTAAGTTGCACGAACCCACTCAAGTGTGCGCTTCTGCCACTCGGAATAACCCTCAGAAGAGTCAATGCATAAAACATCAGCGCCTGCATCAACAAGCAGAGGAACGCGGGTTTCATAGTCACGAGTATTAACACCAGCACCAACCATGTAGCGCTTAGAGTCATCGAGAAGCTCATCTGGGGCAGACTTGTGGGAATCATAATCCTTGCGGAATACAAGGCTGACCAGGTGACCGTTCTTATCGACAATAGGAAGGGTGTTGAGCTTATTGTCCCAGATAAGATCATTTGCCACTTTGAGGGAGGTATCCTCAGCTGCGGTAATAAGCTTATCAGCTGGGGTCATAAACTCAGAAACAAGCTTAGAGCGATCATCGCGAGAAGGGCGATAGTCACGAGAGGTAACAATGCCCACGAGCTTACCGCGAGAAGTGCCGTCGTCAGTGACAGGCATGGTGGAGTGGCCGGTCTTTTCTTTAAGATCAAGCACGTCACCAAGGGTCATCTCTGGAGTAAGGGTGGAGTCAGAAACAACAAAGCCTGCCTTGTAGCTCTTAACCTCACGAACCATCTGAGCCTCATCCTCAGCGGACTGAGAGCCATAAATAAAGGCAATGCCGCCCTGCTGGGCCAAGGCAATTGCCAGACGAGGACCAGAAACTGACTGCATTACTGCAGACACCATAGGAATGTTGAGCTCAATTGCGCTTTTCTCGCCACGCTTAAACTTTACCAGAGGAGTCTTCAAAGAAACATTTGCAGGGATGTTCTCAGCTGATGAATAGCCAGGAACCAAAAGATACTCAGAAAAGGTATGCGATTCGCCTTCGAAGAACTTTGCCATTGTTTTTGGCTCCCTCCTGACCTACCGGTCATGCTCAACGTGTTTTGGCATTGTACCACCAGTGGAGCTAATTATTTAATTTGAACTCCCACTTGAAGCAATAACATCCTCAAAGTTAACAGCAATGTCATGTTTAGTAGGAACCCACTCAACCTTTTTGAACAAAGCCGCAACGGTAATAGGGATATACGTCATCATAAAAATAGGGAACGTAAAGAGATTGGTAAAAATACGCCACTTCTTCTTTACGTGGAAATGCTTGTACTCCGAGATAGTGGTAATAAGCGCCAAAATAAAGAAGACCGCATACATCGAGAAAACCGTCATAACCAAAGATCCCACACTCATAGCAATCTCTGCGTCAGTAGCAACAAAGCCGTGGCTCAAATAGCCAACTAGCAGGTAGGTGCCATTAATAAAGGCTGAGAGCAGCGTCAAAATCATGCCTGGGGCAATGGTCATCAACATATCGTATGAGGCAAATTGACCCTTAAAAATACCTTTGAGTAGATCAAAGCCATACGAGAAAAACACCTGGTAGAAGCCTTTTGTCCAACGCATACGCTGTGTCCAAGATGCCTTAAATGTTAAAGGCTGCTCATCAAAGAACTCTGCAGGCGCATAACCGATTTGGATGTTATGAGCGCTGCAGAAGGTGGAGAACTGAATATCCTCGGTGAGGGTATGGAAATCCCATCCATGCATACCTTTAATAATGCGAGAAGAAACCATCCAGCCGGAACCAGAAACTGCACAACTGGTGCCCATCATCATACGGGCGTTATTCAAGAACTTTGCCTCGCGCATAAACCAGGTAGCATAGGCAGAACTTACCCAGCTAGAATCAAAATTCTTTGAGTTTCTGTAACTGGTGCAGACAAGATATCCTGCGTCAAAAGCCTGATTCATAATCTTTAAGTAACTTGGAGAAACCAGGTTATCGGCGTCCATAATAATAAAAGCCTCGTATTTGTCACCGTACTCATTAAGAATGCGGTCAAAGCCATAGTCCATAACCCAGCTCTTACCTTTACGAGCAAGGTCATTTCTCTCCCACGTAATTGCCCCAGCTTTTCTTGCCTCTTCAGCTGTTTTATCAGTACAAGCGTCTGCAACAACAAAGACATCCATCAGCTCTCGAGGATAATCCTGAGAAAGAACAGACCTGACAAGATTGCCAATAACTGGCTCTTCGTTGTGGGCAGCAATAAAGAAAGCATAGCGGTGCTGCTTTTTTGCCTTTGGAAGCTTTACCTCACCCTTAACTAAGACGCGAAGGATATACACAATCTGATAGAAGTATGCGAGTGTAAAGAAAAGCCAGATAATAAAGTTAAAAACAACGATTGGAGTGATACCGAGTCTGTTAAATTGCAATGGCATATATCCCTACGCTCCAAACTCAAGGCAAATATGTTTTATCAGCCAAAACTTCTCGATAAACAATTACCTTACAATCTTAGCGCAACGAAAGGGTCAAAGCGCCCGTGCCTTTGAATCTATTTTTCTTCCCCATCAACGCACATGCAATTGGCCATCTTGGATATCGAGTAGAACGTCTGCTTCTTGATCTAGTTCATCAGAGTGCATAATCACCACGACAGT
>JAGZNE010000106.1:0-2394 GCA_018363825.1 Atopobium sp.
AGCCATCTTCCCAACTGTAATTTTCAATACCGTAGTCAAAAAGCGACATCATGAGACTATCGGCATCAAAGTAGCCGTAATTTATATACTTGTCTTCACTAATATGTTTAGCGCAAGCATCATACAAATCTCGATGATATGTCAATACCTTAAATACGTCGTCTCCGCAACAACCAAGAACCGTCACATTGAGTTTATCGGGGAGTTCAATGCACTCGTGACCGCGAATGACCTCATAAGTACGGTAATTGAGACTACAATATGCCTTAGTATCTTTGAACACCTTGTCAAGGTCAACCTTAGAATAATTGTCGTGCATAGTAACAGACACATTACCGAACAGTCTAATGACCTGCGGCAGACGCGCTAAAATATCACCTTCATTAAGCATAGTTGGTGAAGTCGTCTGAACACTAAACTCTGAAACGACCTTATAGCCGCCGTCAATTCGCTTAATGTTTGTAGTTACTAGCGCATCAATGAGCGCAAAGTTAATGTCTAAGACGTTTGTATGGTTAAACGTATCGTAAACATACTTCTCACCACAAATAATTCTCATGCAAGCAACTTCTTTAGGGTCGATATAGCAACTGACCAATGGGTCACGCAAGGTGGACTCCATGCAAGAAACGCTTGGCTCACCGCAGCACTCGCCAATGGTTCCATCACCGCCATGGGTGTTTCTGTATTCGTCTGTAACGCGTAACTCAGAATATAGCTTAACATCAAACATTTGCTCGTAAATAAATTTAGACATAATTGTTTCCTTTCGTTTACACTCAGTATACACGACCAATATAAACGTGTCAACAATTTTTTTTCTTAAAAAAGTTAGATTAGGTTAACTTTTATGTATAAAGGAAAAAGCCCTCTAGGTGTTACCCCAGAAGGCTTAATCAAAAATGGACATCAACGAACTATTTGAAGCTCAGAAGAATACTATTTAGTATACCACAAATCGAGTATATGTATACCGAGAATTTTGATTTTTTTTCTAAAAAGTTAGCCTTGGTTAACCTTTATCAGTATATGAGAAAACCCTCTAGGCGTGAACCTAGAGGGTTAAATCTCAAACTAAATCGAATTAGTCGTCAGACTTACGCTTAATTCCGAAGAAGGCAAGAATTGAAGTCATGATTGCCGCAATGCCGCCAACAGCTGGAGCAACCGTAGTTGCGTCGCCCGTCTTAGGAACTGGCTTAGCAGCTGGCTTCTGTGGCTCTGGAGTTGGAGCTGGGTCTGCTTCAAATACCCACTCACCCGCGAACTCGCCGTCTTTCTTATCAATGGTCAGCTCTGGTGGGAACTCCTTGAACTTCCAGGTACCACCATCGACCTTAACCTCAGTCTTGGAAGGCTTGTTGGACTTAACCTTAGAACCAGTAATATAGGTCTTATCGTCCTTTGGAAGCAGCTCAGTTACCTCTTTTGGAAGCTCCTTGCCAGGAGTACCGCTGGTAAACTTGTAAGTTACCTTGTACTCACGCTGCTTTGGAGTCCACTCGCCAGTGAACTTAATACCCTCACGCTCAATGGTCTTCTTTGGTGAATCCCACTTATTGAACGTCCAGTCAATATCAAGCTCTGGGTCATAAACTGGGTCGTTAGGAATCTTCTGTGCATCAACTGGCGTCTTGGTGATATAAGTCTTATCATCCTTTGGCAGCTTATCCTTAACAACCTTTGGAAGCTCTCGCTTAGGGTCAGTAGACTTAAACTCGTAGCCTACTGGGTATGTGTTTGGCGTAAACTCCCACGTACCAACGAACTTAATGTCAGACTTCTCAACAGTCTGCTTATCGTGGTCATAAGACTTGAATGTCCAAGTACCATCGTTATCCTCATCCTTGACAGTCTTCTCGAACTCAGACTTAGCAGGAACCTCTGTGCCCTTAGTATACTTAGCTGGGTCAGTTGGAGTCATATCGACAATAGACTTTGGCAGCTCTTTACCTGGAGTACCGCTCACAAACTCATAGGTTGCCTTGTGTGAATAGCCCATAAACTTCCAAGTACCTGTGAACAGGTTATCATCGATGTGGTCAACAGTGATATTGTCCTTATCCCAACCAATAAACTCCCAGACACCATCGCGCTCAGTGTCAACAAACTGCTTCTTAGAAGCGTCAGCATACTCAGTACCATCAGCAGGTTTCTTATCGGCAGGAACCTCAAAGCCATCAGCGGTAATTACCTCGTTAGGCTTGTACTGATTCTCAACGTTAGCTGGGGTAATGTCCTTGATACCCTGTGGAAGCTCGGAGCCATCCTCAGCAACGAACTTGTGCTGCTTACCGAACTTATACTCGGAGTAGCTCCACTTGAGCGTAAAGGTTACATCGCCATGGTCAACGGTAACATCGTGCTTATCCCAAGCTGGCTCCGCCGTCCAAA
>JAGZNE010000107.1:0-2359 GCA_018363825.1 Atopobium sp.
CCCATTATTATTTCGCGGAGTCCAGACATGTGGGGACGTAATATAAAATGGTGTGTTGGCATCATCTTAGCAGTAGCGTTAACAATTGCTGTCACGATGACGTTACAAAACTGGCAGCGGTCACATTTTGATTGCTCCGGAGAATTAGTAATGGAGTATCCAGATATTCGTGGTGATATTTCAGTCAGGTACGTTTTTAATGGCAGCAATGGGGTGGCTATTTTACGCGGAAAAATCACTGATAATAACGGTGAAAAGCTGGCGGTAAATCAAAATGTCTGGTTTACCTTTACTCGCAAGGATGATGATTACTTTATGGAGTCCGGAAATGTCGCTTCAAGTTCCGGTGGCACTAACATTCATCCATTGTTAGCGAGAACGTTGCCAGATTTTTTCCTTAAACCCAAAGAACCATTTTATTTCAGCATATTGCGACTCAATAGCAGTACATGGCAGTTCTATACCAGTCGTTCGCCGTCGGTGTTTTGTCAGCGTTAAACCGTTGAGATTGCACTCTGTATAGCGTTTGCATACAGAGTGCTTGTGCTCAAAGCATTTCAACTGCAGAAGCGAACTTTGTTGCTCAGACCTTCATGATTGGTTATTCGACAGAGAAAGCAGAAGGGGTGAAGACTGAACTTGTCCATGGGATTAGAAGCCTGGTACAGTTCAAATTCAATTTAACATAATATACATTATGCGCACTAACGTGGAATGAGGCAGAATCTAAGATTCTTTGGTCATCCTTATCCTTCTTGTGCTGGTTACATATGGTGTTGAAGTAACAGGATCATTAATTTTAATTACTTCCCGCTTTCAGGCGGCGCTGCAGGTGCTGTGTACCAGTCCTCTTTGGCCACCATCACGCTGCTCTCAGGTTGCAGCACAAAGTTTGGAGACATGATCTGTACATTGAACTCATTGAAGACGTCCTGAATATTACTGTGCAGTTCGTTACGCGCATCAGCCAGCGGCACCTCCGGCAGTAAACATACCTGCAGTTCATATGCAATGTACCAGTCCATCAGACTCAACTGACGCACCAACGGCGGCTGAGAAAGATCGATTCCTTTCGCCCGTTTGGCCGCTAACTCCAACATTGCGTGCACTTGCCGCCACGGTGTGTCATAGCCAATGGTGACGCCAATTGTCAGGTTGACGCCGCCGTTTGCGCTTTGCGCACTTAGATTAGTAATTTTCCCGCTGACGACAACTGCATTTGGCACCGTGACTACATAGTTTTCACGGGTGATGATTTTAGTCGCAAGCATGCCAATTTCACTGACCAAACCTTCGTTATCGGCCACCCGAATCATATCTCCTTTACGTAGCGCCCGTGAGTAGATCAAAACCAACCCGCTCATCGCATGATTCATCACCCCGGCCGAACCAAGCGTGAGCATCAGACCAAAGAAAACACTAATGCCTTTAAACGCAAGTGAATTGGCCCCAGGTAAAAACGGATAGGCAGCTGATAACGCAAAGAGCCAAACTACCACCGAAATCAGCTTACGGGTCGCGCCGACTGTATCTGGATGGATCCCCGGCAATTGTAAACGCCCCGCTTCTACCTGGTTGAGCACAGCTTTAAGTAGTTTCAATATTACTACGGTGATAACGAAAATGATTAGCACGATCATTAACCCAGGAAGAGCCGAGACAATCGACAATGCTATATCGCGCACCACGCGAACAAACCAATCACCCAATGACTCTCCCCAAACGCGCGTCCAGGGAAACAGACTAAAGATCCAGCTGAGCCAGACATACAGTGAGACGATACCCAAGAGGATCATCAATGCTGCAAACAGGCGTGTTTCGATAGCACCGACAAGCCTACGCCATCGCGGAGGGATCCAGCTTCGATTCTCAAAAATACGCCGGCGATAAACACGTTTTACCCAGCGCCAGGAACGGTATGAACCGTACCAAAACAGTATCAGTCCCGTCAGTCCTGCTACTGTTTTCACCACCGAAAGCGCCAGCCAGGCACTGTTATACTGCTCATTCAATGCCGAACGCTGCTGTTCCATGCGTGCCAGCACGCGCTGCGCTGCCTGATCGAGGGTCAGATCATCACCCTCATCAAGATCGCCTGCAGTCAGCAACAGCACCGGCTTGTGATTCATTACGATAAGCCTTCCCGACTGGTTATAGCGGGTGACTGACTCGATTTGTAGAGGCTCACGCACATCGGCTTCGGTGAAATTGCGTAATGTATTGCGGATGCGTAGCACCCGCTCTTCCGGTGTAGTAAGGCCAAATTTTGCCTGTAACATGACAATCGGTTGGTGGAATATATAGACCGTGCGGGCACGTTCTTTCTCGTTCGGCTCCTGACGAGGTTCCGCTGCATTTG
>JAGZNE010000019.1:0-21618 GCA_018363825.1 Atopobium sp.
GAATAGACAAATATAAGGAATTTAACTATCGATAAATTCTGTATCTACGGAACACACCTAAGTCAGATATTCTGCTCAGATGCGGGTATTTTACACATCAAATGAAGATAATCTGCACGTTTTAGCTATTTTCGGCGTCATGTATACGTCTTTTTGACAGATTATCCGACTTAGGTGTGTTTTGAACTGACTCCTATTTCTCGTGTCAAAGAAATGGGAGGCAGTTCAAAGCCGCGTGATAACGCGGCTTTTTCTTTATGCGATGTTGTTGTGAGCTGCAGCCGTTCGAACAGCGCTACGCCTTAGTTGCGGTGCTCGTGTCTGACTTAATATCCCTGCTTAGAGGCTGGGATCTTTGCTTCAGCGATGGTGTCCAAAAACGTTTGGGCATCACGGCAAGCCATAAGCTCCTCAGGAAAATCAACCTCTTCAAGCAGCTTAATAACAGAATGTGCATCAGCAATGCGGGTTGCAATGTGAGCATCTGAGCCAAAAGAAATCTTGCATCCAAGCTCAGCGCAGGTCTCTGCAATCACGCGACAACGCTCAATAGCAACCTCACGCTGGCCTTCGTCGTGCGTAGCCTCGTTCATCTCGATGAGCTTGCCGCGATCGCGGCACTCTCTGACCAATGCTGGAACATCAAAATCTAAACCACTGCGGCCAAGGTGACCAAGAATCAAAACATGAGGATTATCCAGCGCATTTACATACATCTGGGTAATTTGCTTCTGTGAGGCGCCAGCCGCCCACTGCTTACTGTGGATACTAGCAACCGCATAATCGCAGGTACCCAGGATATGCTCGCCAAGAATATGGGGTTGACGGAGTTTATCGCCATTAATGCCCTGGTCAAACGTAATATCGTAGGCAAACAGGTTGCCCTCAAGGTCAACAATATCAACCTCAGCGCCATGCAGCAGCCTGACGCCGTACCAGGTTTCTGGCCAAATGGCGGTGTTCATATAGAACTGGAAGTTCTTAATGGTCTGCTGGTCATACAGCATGGACGAGAAGTGGTCGGTGATTCCAAGCAGCTCATAGCCACGCTCAGAAGCCGCGCGAACGTTCTCCTCAATGGTTGAATAGGCGTGCCTTGAGTACAGACTATGAGTATGAACGTCGCAAGTAATGCGCATGACGTGCTCCTTTGAATCTCAATCGACAACTCTAGTTAATCACGGCCGCCATCTTGAGGCAACCCTGGCGAGAAGACCGGTCTTCTCGCCACCTGCACGGACTACAGCTCAATACTCAGCTCGACGGGGCAGTGGTCGCTGCCGTAGACCTCGCTCAAGATGGATGCGCTTTTGACCTGTTCAGCAATGCACTCAGAGACCAGGAAGTAGTCGATGCGCCAGCCGGCGTTGTTCTTGCGAGCGTTGAAGCGGTAGCTCCACCAGCTGTAAGCGCCGGTCATGTCGGGATGGCGATACCTAAATGTATCGGTAAAACCTGCGTCTAACAGCTTGGTAAAGCTCTCGCGCTCCTCGTCAGAGAAGCCTGCGTTTTGCCTGTTAGATGATGGGTTCTTAAGGTCAATCTCGTTGTGGGCAACGTTAAAATCGCCACAGGTAATCACTGGTTTTTGTTCAGACAGCTCAGCCAAGAACTCGCGATAGTGCTGATCCCACTCAAGACGCTCATCCAAGCGTGCAAGCTGGTCTTTTGAGTTGGGCGTGTATACGCACACAAACCAGAACTTCTCAAACTCCAGCGCACAAACGCGACCCTCGTCGTCAGCAACGGGGCATCCAATCTGACGAATTACCTGCAAAGGGGTTTCTCGCGAGAAAACCGCTGTGCCCGAATAGCCTTTTCTGTCTGCGTAGTTCCAGGTTTGAACGTAGCCGGGAAGGTCCAGCTCAACCTGGCCTTCTTGCAGCTTAGTTTCTTGAAGCGCAAATACATCAGCGTTTATGGTTTCAAAAATTTCCGTGAACGAAGGCTCTTTCTTGAGCACGGCGCGCAGGCCGTTGACGTTCCAGGAAATCAGCTTGTACTCTTGAGTTTGGCTCATAATTCCTCTTTCATACTACGACCTAGTGATTTAGGTCGCAGTGGATTCGTATCACAGTAGCCGCGAGTGACGCGCGTTCCACGCTCCAGTTACGGCGCCAAGCGGTGCGTTTGCGGCAATAAACTTTCAATAAATCCATGGTATACGACCAGCAGCCGTTAATACCGCTACAATAGAAACATTCATAGCTGGCAAGGAGGATTCATGCTTCGTCAAAGCTACAACACCTGGCAATGTGGAACTCACACTATCTCGTTGGCACGTCCTAGGATTATGGGCGTTCTCAACGTCACTCCAGACTCGTTCTCTGATGGCGGAAAGAACTTTGATCCAGAGGCTGCAATTGCTCGTGGATTGCAGATGTTGGATGAGGGCGCCGACATCATTGACGTTGGGGGAGAGTCTACCCGTCCAGGTCACACGCCTGTTCTGCCTACAGAAGAGGCTGAGCGTGTAGTGCCTGTGGTGCGCGCGTTGGTAGCTGCTGGAGCAATTGTCTCCATCGACACGCGCCATGCCGAGGTAGCAAAGATGTGCGTCCGTCTTGGAGCATCCATCATCAACGACGTTTCCGGCTTCATCGATCCAGAAATGGTTGCTGTAGCTGCGGAGTCTGACTGCGGCTGCATTGTGATGCACTGGAATAAGGACGGCCTTGGAGCTCGTGTTGAGCGCAAGCAGGTGCAGCTGGACGACATGCGCCCTTCTCGCCCTACTGGTAGCGCAGCTGCTCGAGCCGCAGCTACAGGAGCCGAGACACGCACGCTGAGCTCGCAGCGTCGTTTTACCCTGCCAGAAGAGGCACCTATCATGCGCCAGATTATGGGCTTTTTGGGTGACCAAGCTCGCGGTTTGATGCGCGCTGGCGTTTCCAAGGACCGTATCTGCATTGACCCAGGTCCAGGTTTTGACAAGTTTGCTGACGAGGACGTTGTTATTCAGCGTGCTACTCGCTCGATGGTTTCTATGGGATATCCGCTGCTCTGCGCCGTGTCCAGAAAGCGTTTTGTCGGCGCTGTTTCTGGCGTAACTGAGGCTACCCAGCGCGACGCAGCTACGCATGCAATTTGCATTGCCGCAATCACCAACGGCGCTCGTATCCTGCGCGTTCACGATGTTGCGGGAACCGCTCAGGCTATCAACGCTTACTGGGCTATGACCGAGCGCGACCCTCGTCAGGGATTTGTGGCGCTTGGCTCCAACGTAGGCGACCGCGTGGGCTATCTGGCCCGCGCAACTCAACTCATCGATGAGATCCCACTGACCTGCGTTGTTTCTCTCAGCCACGCCTACGAAACTGAGCCTGCATACGGTATTGCTACGCCTGTGGTAAATGCTGTTGCCGAGATTAGAACTGAGCTCCATCCACTTGTGCTGATGGACAAGCTGCTTGAGGTAGAGAACGCTCTCAACCGCACGCGCAAGAAAGGCGAGGAGGGCCATGGACCTCGCACTATTGACTGCGACCTTCTGTGGGTTGAGGGCGAACAACACGCAGGTAAACATCTTACCCTGCCTCATCCACGCATGGGTGAGCGCGATTACGTGCTTGTTCCTATGGAGGATCTGATGCATGATCCTGTGCGTTTCTTCTCGCACGGCGGCGTAGAGATTGCCCCTCCTGACCAGCGTGTTGGTCACGTAACCGAGGACTTGGGAGCTATTACGTGGGAGTAGCACAAGAAGCTCTGGAGCTAGCACGCGACGGTGCCCAAACGGGCGAGTTTGTGTATCGCATCTCTGACGTGCAGGAATGTGCTGCATCTGGCCAAGACGAGCGCTCTGAACTGACCTTCGATCCAGCGTCCGCACCAGCGCGTCCGTCATCTGGCGAGAAACCCTTTGAGGTTGCAACCGTTGTGCGTCTTGGCGTCTCGATGCCGTATGTACCTGCCATTCCATACGTTGTAGCGCTGGGACTTTGTCAGTTCTTGCGTGCGCTATATGAGAACTTTGGTATCCGCTGGCCTTATGATATTTGCTATAAAGACCAGGTAGTTGCCTCAATCAAGGCAACCGCAGGCTATCAAGAGGGAATGTTTGCTGTAGTGAGCATCGCGGCAGACCCCAAGGTGCTTTGTTCAGCGTTTGACGTTGCGGACAACACAGAACTTCTCGCCAAAAAGGTTTCTGAGCTGGTGGTTAAGAGCGTAAGCGTGTGGGAGCAGCAGGTTAAACGTGCACGAAGCTTTGCGGGGCCAATCGCACTCATTCTGAGCGACTACTTTGATATGGTTCCTCTGCTTGGACAACAGGTCAACAAGGTATATCCTAGCGGCAGCGTTGCGCTAACCGCTCGATTTGGCGGCATTGACGTGTGGGGTCATGCCATCCTTGTTGATGAGGACGGCAAAGAAATCCTTGTGAGCGAGGAAGAAGCTTCCGTGGTGCCAGCACTTTAATCGCTGCTCTAGCTGTCAATCTAACTGCTGCAATGCAGCTGCTGAGTCAGTTACTCTGCGGCTTGAGCAGACTGCTTCCAGATCAGATAAATGCCACGCATAGTAAGCTGCGGATCAACCACGTCAAAGACATCTGTTGCTTCGCTAACGGTGTTTGCCAGGCCACCCGTTGCAATAACGGTTGCGCCCTCAATGCCAGGCTCTTTGAGCGTTCTGGCAACCAGACCCTCTGCCTGAGCAGCTGCGCCAACCACAATACCTGCCTGAACAGCGCTTTCGGTGGTGTTGCCCAAGACGGTCTCGGGCGCCTTAATAGGAATGCTGGAGAGCTTAGCTGCGCGCGCAAACAGAGCGTTTGCAGAGATCATAATACCTGGTGAAATAGCGCCTCCGCGGAATACGCCGTCCTTATCGACAACGTCCAAATTGGTTGCGGTGCCAAAATCAACCACAATAACGGGATAGCCATAGCGCTCAGTTGCGGCAACGGAATTTGCTACGCGGTCGGCACCCACAAGCTCGGGGTGGGGGATATTGAAGCGAATCTTATCCGTGGAAAGCGCGTTAATGCGGGTCAGGGGCTTGTTAAGCAGCAGCTCAAAGCAGCGCTGCCAAGCACGTGTGATAACAGGAACCACGCACGAGAGTCCTCCTGCCTCAACGTCGTCTAGGCTCAGTCCATCTTTCTGGAAGAACGTGAAGAGACGGCCGTGCAGAATGTCGGAGGTGTCGCTTTGATCGGTAGGCATTCTCCAGCCGCGCACCATAGTGCCTTCGCTGTCAAATAAACCAATGGCAGTTTGCGTGTTACCTACATCAATCGATAAAAACATTATGCCTCCGAGGGCTGTAGACCAGCTTTTTTATGACGTATTGGATTTTAGCCCATTGGGCACATCTCTAAAGTTGTCGTGTGCAAGAAAAAAGTTGTTTTGCAGTTGTTGCACAGTTGTCGCACACAAGAATTATCTGCACAAAATGTGAATTTCTCGCCAAGTACTTCTAGCAACAAAAGTGTTGTTCTGCTATACTTTTTCAGCTTATTGTCTTGATTGAGCACGTGCTCATAAAGACACCCCTGCTCTGGTCGGAAACCAGAGCCGATGTAAGGAGTCCTGCATGAAGCAAGGTATTCATCCAGAGTACGTAGAGTGCACCGTTCGCTGCACCTGCGGAAACACCTGGACCACACACGCAACTGTTCCAGAGATGCGTCTTGACCTCTGCGACAAGTGCCACCCATTCTATACGGGTCAGCAGAAGCTTGTCGACACTGGTGGACGTGTCCAGCGCTTCGCCGATAAGTTCGGTGGCGCAGCAAACGCTGCTCTCGAGGCTGCTAAGGCTGCCAAGGAGGCAAAGGCTGCTAAGGCTGCTGAGCAGGAGGCTGCTCGTAAGGCTGCTGCTGAGGCTAAGGCTGCCGAGAAGGCAAAGCGTGCTGCTGAGTTCGCAAAGAACGCACCAGCTGCAGAGCCAGAGGCTGAGGCTGAGGCCGAGGCACCTGCAACCGAAGAGGCTGCAGAGTAGCAGGTATTTGCTCGCGCAAAGACCGCAGAGTACAGAATCGGGGTAGCTTCGGCTGCCCCGTTTTTGTTTGGCGAGAAACCCTCTTAGCTCAGAGGGTATACTTGAAAGTGAAAAATCTGCCGTCGGAGGACGAATGGAATCACTGTATACAAAGTATCGCCCGCAAACGTTTGAGCAGGTAGTTGGCCAGAAGCATGTGGTCGGCACTCTTGAGCGAGCGGTCTTGGAGCAAAAGCTCAGCCACGCATACCTGTTCTGCGGACCTCGCGGCACAGGTAAGACCACTATGGCTCGCCTGCTGGCAAAAGCTATCCTTTGTCACGAGGCGCCTGGTCATCTGCCCGACGGCACTTGCGAGGACTGCCAGTTGATTGCTGCAGGTCAGCATCCAGATGTCTTTGAGATTGACGCCGCCTCTAACACCGGCGTTGATAACGTGCGAGAAGAGATTATTTCTCGCGCTAGTTACGCTCCCGTGCGTGGCAAGGGCAAGGTCTACATCATCGATGAGGTGCACATGCTTACCTCGGCGGCGTTTAACGCACTGCTCAAGACGTTGGAGGAGCCTCCTTCGCATGTGACGTTTATCATGTGTACCACCGACCCTCAGAAAATTCTTGCAACTATTCTGTCCCGCGTGCAGCGCTTTGACTTCCGTTCCATTGCTGCTGACGAGATGGCGGAGCACCTGGTCAACGTCTGCAAAAACGAAGGCTTTACCTACGAAGACGCAGCTATTGACCTTATTGTTCGTCATGCACGCGGCGGCATGCGTGACGCCCTCTCTTCTCTTGAACAGCTTTCCGTTTATGGCGGCGGCGTTATTTCTGAGCAGACGGTTCGCGACGTTTTGGGTCAGTCGTCCGGCTCTCTTATTAACAATGCTGCGATGGCTCTGGCTCAGCGCGACATTTCTTCGCTTTTTACCACGGTAAATACGCTGTTTGAAGGTGGCAAAGATCTGCTGCAGTTCACGCGTGAGCTTGCCGTTCACGTAAGGGATCTCTACATTGCCGCAGCTGTAGGCGTTGATTCTCCTGCGCTGGCAAATTCCACCGCTTCGACCGAGCAGCTTACCAAAGAAGCTCAGGCATTTGGTTCGGTTGATAGGCTCTCCAGAGTCCTGACTGTTCTGGGCGACGCTGCAAATCAGATGCGTACCGCCGTTAACCAGCGACTTGTCCTGGAGGTTGCATTCACTAAGCTGGCGCGTCCTAACACGGAGCTTTCATTGGAAGCACTGGCCGATAGGGTAGCAGTTCTTGAGCAGCAGCTTGCAAACGGTGTTGTTGCTGTTCCTGCTGGCGAGAAACTCGCAGCTCCCGCACCTGTCTCGGCTCCGGCGCCGCAGCCAGCTCCTGTTGCCGCGCCGGCTCCCGTCCCTGCACCCGCACCAGCGGCGGCTCCCGCTCCAGTTGCAACCCCAGCGCCAGCTCCAGCTCCAGCTCCGGCTCCAGCTCCGGCACCTGCACCAGTCGCTGTACCTGCATCTGCGCCAGCTCCTGTAGCTGCACCAACGCCTGTTCCAGCCGCAGCACCTACGCCGGCTCCCGCACCGGCACCTGCGCCTGCTCCAAAGGAAGTTGACCAGGCAGACGCACTTCTCGTCAGACAGTGGAAAGAAGTCGGCAAGGTTTGTGCCTCCAAAAATGCTGCTCATGCAGCACTGCTGGTCAGCTCAACGCTTGAGTCCGACGACGGCTCTGAGCTGGTAGTTACGCTGCCCAAGGGCTCCTCGTTTGCCATGAGAATGCTCAGCGCGCCGGCAGTTTCCGAGTTTGTAAAAGAGTGCGTTGCCCAGGTCATGGGCCCGCGCCGCATCAAATATGTTGAGTCGAGCCTTGCCGCAACGGCAATCTCTCGAGAAAAACGTGCAGCTCAGGTGCCGGCTCCGGCTCCTGCACCTGCAATTCCAGTGGCTCCTGCTGCGCCCGTCGCTCCAGCTCCTGAGTCAGTTGCGCAGCCCGCTCCTGCCCCTGTTCCCGCTCAGGTACCAGCGCCTGCACCAGCACCTGCAGCTCCCGTTGCACCAGCGTCAGAGGCGTCATATCCGATGCCTTGGGATGAGCCTGCGTCTGGCAGTGCGTCTACTGAGACTCTCGACTACGATCAGGTACCTTACAGCGATGACGATGTAGCTGCAGTTTTGGACAACTCCGTTGAAGATGCCGCTCCAGCTTCAGTTGCACCTGCGCCTACGCCAGCATCCGCGGCTCCAGTTGCACCCGCGCCGGCGCCTGCACCTGCAGCGCCTGAACCCGAACCAGTTCCGGCTCCAAAGCCTGCTCCAGCACCAGCTTCACCAGAGGATATTGCTGCTCGTTCAGCGCTTCCACCAGAGCTCAACAGCGTGGCAGACATGCTTGAAAAGGTATTTGGACCAGCGGTTTCTTTGTCGGTAGAGAAGAAGCTGGATGCCGAAACTCCCGTAGACCCTTCAAATAATTAGAACTTCTCGCGATATTCTCGCGATATGACGCTTTGGTGCATGGATCCTCATGCGCCAGCGCAAAAAGCGCAACTTGTCTAAAATAGATACGACGATAGGAGAACATATGGCACGTGGTGGATTTAACATGGGCGGCATGAACCGCAATCAGATGATGGCTCAGGCTCGCAAAATGCAGGAGCAACTGCTGGAGGCCCAGCAGAAGGCTTCCCTTATGCAGGCAACCGCAAGTGCTGGTGGCGGCGCTGTTAAGGTAACCGCATCCGGTGACCTGCGTCTGACTAACATCACCATTGATCCTGAGGCAATTGATCCTGAGGATATCGAGATGCTCCAGGACATGATTCTGGCTGCTGTAAATGATGCTCTTGAGTCTGCTGAGTCTCAGGCATCTGCCCAGATGAGCGCAGTAACTGGTGGACTGAATATTCCAGGACTGTTCTAATCCATGGCGTTTGATACCACAAATGATGGTCGTGCGCTGCAGCGTTTGCTTGACGAGTTAGGCCGACTACCAGGCATTGGCCCAAAGTCTGCTCAGCGCATTGCCTACCATCTTCTAGAGGTTGATTCCGAGGAGGCTCGCCGTTTGGCGCAGGCTATCTTGGAGCTTAAGCAGCAGGTGCATTTTTGCCCTATCTGCTTCAACTATGCAACGCGTGACGAATGCGACATCTGCCTGGACTCTTCCAGAGATCGCAGCAAAATCTGCGTGGTCTCCGAGCCTAAGGATGTCTCGGCAATCGAGCGTACTGGCGCGTTCCACGGCCTCTACCACGTTCTGGGCGGCGTAATCTCGCCCATGGACAAGATTGGTCCCGAGCAGCTCCACGTGCGCGAGTTGCTGTCTCGCCTGGCTGACGGCGCCGTTACCGAGGTAGTTCTGGCAACTAATCCGGACGTTGAGGGAGAAACAACCGCAACGTACCTCTCCAGAACTATCAATCCGCTTGGAATGACGGTTACCCGACTGGCAAGCGGACTTCCCGTAGGCGGAGACCTTGAGTACGCAGATGAGGTAACATTGGGACGTGCAATTGAAGCACGTCGGGAGGTTTAAGCATGGCAAACCACATGAGAACAAGTTCATCTGGCGAGAAGACCCCTGAGGCTTCATCGGTTGACTTGAAGAACATTTCAACGCTTCGTGCTGGTCAAGGTGCACAAATTCCTCAGAGCCCACGACAGGCCGACAACACTCCAGAACCTCCAAATAGAAAATCGGTCATCATCCTGGTGGTCGCGGCTATTGTTGCGCTCACTGCTCTGTTCTTTATTGTTCGCTGCGCTACAAGCACTAAGAGTGAATCTGCAAGCCAGCAGCCAAAGCAGACCCAGTCCGCCTATGCTGACGAGAAGCAACAGGATGAACAGGCAGTTGACGGCTCAGTTACCTTCCACGGCATGAAGTACTCCCTGGAGAAGCAAAGCGACGGCAAAACTGCTGTTGTTCGTACGAGTGACTCGGGAACTAAGAGTGTTCTATTTGAGGTTGAGGGAACTCCTACCAGCCTGATTCTTTTTAACGACACCATTTTGGTTCCAGAGAATCGCGATTCTGGCTGGGATGTTGTGGCATGTGCACTGGTAGACGGCTCGCTTCCAACCCTTATTGCCGATAAGGACGGCAAGGCTGTTGGTGGAAATGGAACTATCACCGCAGCTACGCTTGATGGAACTACGCTTAAGGTAACCGACTCCACAGGAAACACCACCAGCGTTGCTCTTCAGTAAAAGCAACGCGAAGAAATTGTGGATTTCCAGTGGGCGTTCATGTTTCTGAGCTGCGGATATTCTCGCCAAGTGGTTATTTTCAAGAAAATTTTCAAATTCGTTGGAAATAACGCTAGACAAGAATAAAAGTTCCCTGTATTATTTCAATTCGCAACAAGGCGTCCGGGGTATTAGCTCAGCTGGTTAGAGCGCCGGCCTGTCACGTCGGAGGTCGCGGGTTCGAGCCCCGCATATCCCGCCATTGCATGTTCAAGCCCTCTTCGGAGGGCTTTTTCATTACCAAAAAAGTCCAGCATAAAAGATTTAAATTACATCTTTAATTTATTGAAACCAAGTCAGAAAATAGAGCATTGTGTGATATCTTTACATCAGAATGTGTCTAAGTGCTTCTGCTACAGAAACATTTAAAAGCAGAGGTAAAGTGAGGTGGATTGTGCGGAATCAGAATACTTTGGATGCGCTGTCGCAATGCGATAGCGTAAGTTCCATATCCGCAGAATCTTCCAATACGGAACACACTTCAGATTTGATCAAGAAAATTGCTGTTTTTGATTTTGACGGAACCGTCATTTCTGGACAGTCAGGACTCTTGTTCTCTGCGTATTTGCTTCGCCGTCATCTGTCCTCAATTGCACGCACGCTCAAGCTTGTGTGGTGGGGAGCTCGCTACAAGCTACACCTTCCTCAAAGGCAGGAAGAGGCTCGTGAGCTGGTTGTTGGTGCACTTACGCAGTATAGCGTTGAGTTTGCAAATGCTGTCATGCACGATTTTCATCGCGAGGTAATTGAGGGCATGTATCGTCCTCAGGCGCTGGAAGAGGTGCGTCGTCGGCAGGCAGAGGGTTGCTGCGTGCTGTTGGTTTCAGCAACGTTTGAACCTATCGCGGAATTGGCCGCAGAGAAGCTGGGAGTGGACGCGTTTCTCGCCACAAAGATGCAGGTGGGAGCAGATGGGCACTATACCAGCAAAGTCGACGGCCCCGTGATTGAGGGCGCTCAGAAGTTGGTTTCGGCAACTGAGTGGTGCAACCAGCGCTTTGGCGAGGGCAACTGGGAGATTGCGTATGCGTACGGCGATCACTACTCGGACGCAACGCTTTTGTCTGCAGCTCAAACGCCATGCGCCGTTTGCCCTGGGCCAACGCTTGCCAGACTTGCAAACAAGCGCGGCTGGAAAATTTTGAATTGGTAGCAAAGATTGAACTAAGAGTAACGACTGAACTAAGAGCACTATCTGAACCGATAGCAAGAATCAACTTGTAACAACGGCCGACCTGGTCACAAGCCAGATAAGTGAGAAAAGCAGTCCCTCAAGCGGACGCACGAGGGGTACTTGGAGAACCAATGGAAATTTCGCGCAAAACTGACTATGCAATCCGCATGCTTTCTTCGCTGGTAAGAAGCCCAAAGAAGCTTCTTTCTGTTCGCGACGCCGCAGAAGAAAACGATATTCCATACTCCTTTGCTCGCTCAATCCAGCATGACCTGGTCATTGCGGGCGTGATTGTCAGCACGCGCGGCGCTCACGGTGGCATGATGTTGGCCATTGATCCTACTGAGGTAAGCGTTCTTGATATTGTCGAGGCAGTTCAGGGACCTGTTTTTATTTCTAGCTGTGAGTGGGCAGGTCCTAATAATGAGCCTTGTCCTCGCCATAATTCGTGCTATTTTGGGCCTCTTTGGTGCAGTGCCGAGAAAACCTTGCGTAATTTCTTTGCGTCCGTGACTCTGCATCAAGTTGTTGTAGAGGGTCTTATGCCAGAGATGGTGGGCGAGTTCCAGCTGGTAAAGAATGAGAACGCCCAGCGCAACGAGCAGATTATCCAGAATGCCGCTGCCGCTATTGAGGCTGAGATTACCGCCGGCACCTTTGACAATCTGCTTGATGGTGAGGTTATTTCTGCTGAGAAAAAGCCTTACGAGTTCAATATTGGTCGATAAGAAAATCTCACATACAAAAATGAGTGGCGAAGTGGAACCCGCATCAGAACTCACGCCGGAACTGCGTGCATTTGTCGAGTTCGTAGCCAAGAAAGGTCGCGAGTTGTACCGCGATTTACCTTGGCGTCGCACGTATGACCCGTATGCTATCTGGATTTCTGAGGTTATGCTTCAGCAGACGCAGGTCAGCCGTGTAGATGGCCGCTGGCAGAGGTGGCTGGAGCGCTTCCCAACGGTCGATGCGCTGGCTGCCGCCGCGCCTTCGGACGTGCTTGAAGAATGGCAGGGCCTAGGCTACAACCGTCGTGCTTTGTCCGTGCACCGAGCTGCTCAGGCAATTTCTGAGGCCGGCGGAGTCTTTCCACAAGATTCAAAGGAGCTGGTAAAGCTTCCAGGCATTGGCCCCGCAACTGCTGCGGGTATTCGTGCGTTTGCGTTTAATCTGCACGGTGTTTACCTGGAGACTAACGTGCGCACGGTCTTCCTGCACGAGCTATATCCGCAGGCAGAGGGCGTGCCAGACTCCGAGCTTGTCCCGCTGGTAGAGCTAACGTGCCCTGCGAGTGTTGCAGACGCCGTGAACGCCGATAGCGCTGCGAACGTTGTGAACGCCGATAGCACTGAGAACGCTGTGGACGCCGACGGCGCAGCGAACGATGCCACAGCGGCGCTCACACCACGTAGCTGGTACTACGCCCTTCTCGACTATGGCGCGTACTTGAAGAAAACCATTCCCAATCCTTCGCGAAGGTCCAAAAGCCACGTCAAGCAGTCGCGCTTTGAGGGATCTCATCGACAGAAGCGAGCCGAGCTCTTGCGCGTTCTTCTCGCCCATAAAGACGAGGGCGGAGCGGAGTTTGATACGCTTCACCAGGAGCTTTGTCAGGTTGAGGTCAACGCGGGACGAGAAACCCTTGATGAGCAGGTTACCCTTGGCTTACTTGAAGAACTTGCGAAGGAAGGCTTTTGTCAGAAAAATGATGAATACTGGCTACCCTAAATGGTTATAATTCATAGTGCTGACGAAGGGGTCAGTATATGAGCATAAATGCTAATGATTATCATTTGCATTTGTTTGCTAAAGGTAACACAGCGCTACCCAGGCGCTTAACATCGCGCTCACAAGCGCTTTGACATGCGTTGACGTGCCACTCGTTAACGCGGGAGAGGAGAAAAAATGGCAGTAGATTTTGAGAATTCTCAGACAAAGAAGAACCTCGAGGCAGCTTTTGCTGGTGAGTCCCAGGCTACCAACAAGTACAGCTACTATGCTTCCCAGGCTGCAAAAGATGGTTATCAGCAGATTTCCAACATTTTCACCGAGACTTCTGGCAACGAGAAAGTTCACGCTAAGCTTTGGTTCAAGTATCTCCACGGTGGCAAGATTCCAGAGACTGCAGAGAACCTCAAGGACGCAGCTGCTGGTGAGAACTACGAGTGGACTACCATGTACGCTGACTTCGCTAAGGTAGCTGAGGAGGAGGGCTTCGCAGAGATCGCTGCTAAGTTCCGTCTTGTCGGTAACATCGAGAAGACTCACGAGGAGCGCTATCAGAAGCTTCTTGAGCGCGTTGAGTCCGGTGAGGTCTTTGAGCGCGAGGGTGTCAAGGTTTGGAAGTGCCTCAAGTGTGGTCACCTGCACGTTGGCGCATCTGCACCAAAGATTTGCCCAGTCTGCGGTCACCCACAGGCATACTTCGAGGAGCAGTCCCTCAACTACTAAGTTGCAGCTTCAACTTTTAGTGCGTTAAAAATGTACCCACCAGCAGGTCATCGGCTTGCTGGCGGGTATCTTTGTGCGTAGATGTTGCGGTGAGATTGGGTTTCTCGCTATGTGTTTAACGCATCTAGTGGGCCGCTCGGCGCGCGCCTGACATGTGTTCCGTGAACCGCCCGGTGCGCGCCTGATTTCTTAAAAGAATCTGTAACTTTTGCCTAAATGCTTCAAAGAATCTGTGGATTTGCCTGATTTCATCAAAGAATCTGTATCCAAAATACAGAATCTTTGCACTTTTCAGGCTCACTTTTCAGGCGGGATTTAAAGCGTGTCCGAGCTCACCCTTCCAGGGAGCCTGATATTATCGTCATGTCTGAACGATTTGCCGGAAGAGTACGCCAAGTCTGAGCTATTTGCCGGTTTTTCTCGTCATGTCTGAGTAAATTCGCTCAGACTCCATTCACTTTTCAGGCTTATCGCGGTGCTTAAGTCTGGATTCGCAACTCAGAAGCGCCTGGCGAGAAACCCGCGCGCTCGTAGCCTGCGCGCCTGGCGAGAAACCCGCGCACTCGCAGCTCAGCGCCGGGCCAGCGTGCTGTGCCCCGCACTTACCCCTTGAACCAGCGATTAGGCTGCTCGTAGGAAGGGCAGATGTCGCTCATGGGACAGCCGACGCACTTGGGGTTGCGAGCGGTGCAGGTTTCTCGCCCAAAGTGAATCCACTCTTCGTTGACGTCTTTCCAGAGTTCGTGGGGGAGAAGCGCGAGCAGGTCCTTCTCGGCAGCCAGCGGTGTGGAAGCCGAGCTCAGGCGCATGCGCTTGGAGATCCTGTACACGTGCGTGTCCACCGCGATGCCGTCGACCACGTCAAACATCTTGTTGAGCACGATGTTTGCAGTCTTTCGACCAACGCCCGGGAGCGTGACCAGGTCTTCCATGGTGCCCGGAACTTCTCCGCCGTACTCCGTCAGCAGAATCTGCGCCGTCTCCACGCAATGCTTAGCCTTTGCGCGCCAGAAACCGATGGTCTGGATGACCTCTCCGACCTCGACAGCATTGGCGGCTGCCATGGATGGCGCGTCTGGCCAGCGGCGAAACAACTCGGGAGTAACTTTATTTACCGCGGCGTCAGTAGTTTGCGCCGAAAGCATAACGCTGATGAGCAGGGTAAACGCGTCGTGATAATCCAGCGCGCTCTGGACGCTTGGATAGAGCTCGTGCATGCGTCGGCACAGCTCAATGCCGCGTTCTACCTTGACTTTCTTTGATTCTCTGGGCATAACCTCTCCTCAATTCCTTTTATGTGTACCCAGTATGTAGTTACGTTATCACGTGAGGCGAGAATAGCAAAATAGCAGCATAACGGCTACAATAACAGCCCAATTGAAAAGTTATCAAACCTGCGCTCGCGCGGTGGACGTCGCTGGTAAGCGCGGCGGACGTCGCTGGCAGATGTCTGCGCGGTCAGCCGTTACGGCATACGCGCCTGTGCGCCGGCCGCTGACTGCGCACCAGACGCAGCAGCGTTCAACAAGGTTTGGTGTAACCCGCATGCGTTTGCATGTGGGTTTAGCGGCATGGCGGGAGACTGTGTGTTTATCAATAGAGTTGCAGCTCAGCTACTGAGCGCGCCCGAGCTAGAGAAGCTGAAGCGAGAGCTTTCGCGTGGATCTGACGCCACGCTGTCCCTCTCGCAAAGCGCTCGCCCGCTGATGCTAGCTGCACTTTGGGCGCAGAACCCCCGCCCGTGCCTGCTGGTTGTCGCGGGTGAGGACGCCGCGGACCGCACGGCGCGCTCGCTTGCTGCGTGGCTGGGCAACGACGCCGTGCTGCGCTACCCAAACCGCAAAGATCGTCCCTGGTCGGATACCACACCAGACGACGCTCTTATTGGAGCTAGGTGCCGTGCTATCGCCAAGCTTTCCGCTGGCGAGAAGGTCATTGTAGTTGCAAGCGCCCACGCGCTGATGCGCAGAGTTCCCCCTGTTGGTTCGGGCTATTTTCTTCCTGCAACGTTTACCGTTGGCGACGACGTCCCCTTTGAGGACGTGGCCTCGCTACTCGTTGGCATGGGATACGCCGATACAGGCGAGGTAGATGCTCCAGGCACCTTCCACATTCATGGCGATACGGTTGATATCTTCCCAGCTCAAGCTACAAGTCCTGTGCGCATTGAGTTCTTTGGAGACGAGATTGACCGCATCAGGCGCATGGTGGCAGCTACCGGACAGACCATCGGCGCCATTGATGAGGTTACCGTTGCCCCAGCTAGAGAGCTTGCGTTTACCAAAGAGACTATCCGCCGCGCGGAGGAAGCGCTCTATACGCGAGCGCAAGAAAACTCTGCACTCGCTGCTGACCTGGAGCTTATTCAGCGCGGAGCTCAGGCTCCTTCACTTGAGCGCTATCTTCCCGTGTTATACGGAGGCACTGCCAGCCCGCTTGAGCACATCTCTTCAAAGACGCTGGTAGTTCTTGCAGAGCCACGCTCACTGTTTGACGATTGTCAGCGTGCCTTTGACGAAATCTCTGCATCCGCAACAGCATCAAAAGTGAAACTAGATGGTCTGTATACGGACCCTAAGGCTATGGACTTTGGCTCGCAGCAGCGCTTGTCTTTCTCGTCACTTTTGCGCACGGGAGCTGCGGTAACGTCGGAGCTCTCTGTGGTGCAGCCGTCTATTGCGGGTTCAGACACAAAGCTTTTGGGTCGCGTGAGGCAGCTGGTGCAAGACCGCGATGCCGTGGTATTTGCGGTTCCAGACCGTGCCGCTCGAGAGCACCTCAAGTTGCTTTTCTCGGATGAATCCATTCCGTTTGAGGAGCCGCTGGGTACGGCGCTGGAAAACGAGCCGGATCAAAATGGTGTCTACGCGCCGCTCAAACGTGGTCGCGTCACGTTTACCGACGCACCTGTTCCTGCGGGAATCATTATCCCTACAGCTAATTTAGCAGTGCTTTCTGTCTCGGACTTGACGGCCAGAAGCGCGCGCAACAAGAAGCGCTCCAAACGTATTGACCCCACAACGGTGACGTTCCCGTTTAAGCCGGGCGACTACGTTGTCCACGCAACGCACGGTATTGCGCACTTTACCGCTATTGTGCGCCAAGAAGTCGCAGGTAGAGAGCGTGATTACTTCCTGCTTGAATATGCTAATGACGATAAACTCTATGTGCCTCTGGAGCAGGTTGACCGCATTACCCGCTATGTGGGACCTGACGGCAATAATCCACGCCTGACCAGGCTTAATACGGCAGATTGGTCGTGCGCCACTAACAAGGCAAGAAAGTCTGCCAAGAAACTGGCATTTGACCTAGTAGACCTCTATACGCGTCGCGCTTCAGTGCCGGGTTATGCGTTCTCGCTGGACACTCCCGCTCAGGAAGAGATGGAGTCTAGCTTCCCGTATCAGCTGACACCAGACCAAGAAAGCGCTGTTGCAGACATTAAGCTGGACATGGAAGCTCGCAAGCCAATGGACCGTCTGCTTTGCGGCGACGTGGGCTTTGGCAAGACAGAGGTAGCGCTTCGAGCTGCATTTAAGGCGTGCCAGGATGCTCGTCAGGTTATGATTTTGTGCCCAACTACCATCTTGGCTCAGCAGCACTACGAGACGTTTTTCTCGCGATTTGCTCCGTTTGATTTGAAGGTAAGCGTGCTTTCGCGTTTTGTGACTCCTGCTCAGCAGAGAAAAGCGCTTGAGGGATTTGCGGACGGAACCGTAGACGTGCTGGTAGGAACGCATAGGTTGCTCTCCGCAGACGTAAATCCGCACGACTTAGGCTTGGTTATCATCGATGAAGAGCAGCGCTTTGGCGTACAGCACAAAGAGCAGCTCAAAAACATGCGCGAGCAGGTAGACGTGCTGACGCTCTCGGCAACGCCAATTCCGCGCACCATGCAGATGGCCATGAGCGGCGTGCGTGACATGAGTCTGATTTTGACGCCGCCACCTGGCAGAAAGCCTGTTCAGGTAATGGTGGGCGAGTACAATCCGGACCTTGTATCCGCAGCTATTAGAAGTGAGCTGGAGCGAGAAGGTCAGGTGTATTACGTGTCCAATCGCGTGACCACTATTGATGAAGCGGTGGCTCGCGTGGAGGAGGCGGCTCCTGAGGCTCGCGTGGGTGTAGCTCACGGCCAGATGAGCGCTCGCGAGGTAGAAAACGTCATGCTCGCCTTCCAAGAGCACGAGATTGACGTGTTGGTGGCCACCACCATTATTGAGTCCGGTATTGATAACTCGCACACTAACACGCTGATTATTGAGGACTCTCAGCGTTTGGGACTGGCTCAGTTGTACCAGCTCAAGGGCCGTGTTGGTCGCGGTAGGCAGCAGGCGTACGCGTACTTTATGTTCCCCGCGGAGCTGCCGCTGACGGAAGAGGCCACTGAGCGTCTGACCGCAATCAACGAGTTCCAGGATTTGGGTAGCGGCATGCGTATTGCCATGCGTGACCTGGAGATTAGAGGCGCCGGCTCTCTTATGGGCGCTGAGCAGCACGGAAACCTTTCCAGTGTTGGTTTTGACCTCTTTACGCAGATGCTGGGCGAGGCAGTTGCTGAGGCTCGCGGTGAGTCCGCTGAGTTGGAGCAGGCTGAGGTAACCATTAATCTACCTGCAGATTTCTATCTTGATGAGGACTATCTGCCAGAGGTTGACCGACGCGTTCTGGTGTACCGTCGTCTTGCCGCAGCTACAGAGCTTTCCGATGTGGATGCCCTGCAGCAAGATACCGAGAATAGCTTTGGCGCCCTGCCGCTTGCAGGTAAGAACTTGTTTGATCGTGCCCGCGTGCGCATTCGTGCGCAGCGTTTGGGCGCAACGTCAGTAAGCCTGACAAATGGTCGTCTGGTATATCTGGGCGTAGAAATTCCTCGCGAACAAGCCCTCAAGTTGAAGGGTCGCGGTGCTATTGTGTATCCAAAGACGCATAAACTGGCGTATCCGTTCCACCGAAATGAAGAGCAGCTGATGCCCGCCGCCCTGGGAGTTCTGGAAGAGCTTGGTGGCGACGACGAGGTTGAGGAGTAAATATGAGCCAAACAGCAGGTCAGACGTCACAGAACGTCGCGTGCGCTACACAGAACGTCGCGTGCGCTGCACAGAACGCCACGAGCGCCGCGCAGAACGCCGCGAGCGCCGTGGACACGATCTTTGCCGCGCCGCACCTCAGGTGGGGTGTTATTGGCTGCGGAGTCATTGCAAACCAGATGGCAGAGGCGTTGGCTTCGGTCGGAAGAACCATCGACGGCGTAGCCAACAGAACGCAAGAAAAGGCCGTTGCATTTGCGCAAAGACACCACGTCAAACGTGTGTATGACAGCATCGACGATCTTCTCGCCAGCGATGAGATTGACGCGGTGTATCTGACCACGCCCCACAACACACACATCATCTACCTGCGTAAAGCGCTTCAGGCGGGCAAGCACGTGCTGTGCGAGAAGTCCATTACGCTCAATTCCGCTGAGTTGCTTGAGGCCGAAGAACTTGCACGTCAAAACGGCGTTCAGCTCATGGACGCCTGCACCATTTTGCACATGCCACTCTACAAAGAGCTGGTTAGCCGCGTGGAGGCTGGCGAGTTTGGTCCAGTCAACCTGATTCAGGAGAATTTTGGCAGCTACAAAGAGTTTGACATGGAGAATCGCTTCTTCAATCCCAAACTTGCGGGCGGCGCTCTTCTGGACATTGGCGTCTATTCGCTGACACTAGCTCGTCTTTTCTTGAAGAGTCAGCCTCATGACGTGCTCTCCATGATGAATCCGGCCCCTACCGGCGTTGATCAGACGGACGGCATTTTGCTCAGAAATGCCGAGGGTCAGATGGTTGTTTTGGCGTTGACGCTTCATTCCAAGCAGCCAAAACGAGCTATGATTTCCGCTGATAAGGCCTTCATTGAGATTATGGAGTACCCACGTGCCGACGTTGCCACAATCACGTGGACTGACGACGGCAAGCAGGAGAAAGTCCAGGTAGGACGCACGGCTGACGCTCTGGCGTACGTGCTGGCAGATCTAGAGTCCGCTGTTGCAGGAGACGCTTCTGCTCAGGCGCAGCTTGAGGTATCCAAAGACGTTATGGAGCTCATGACCGGTCTGCGTAACGACTGGAATTTCCTGTACCCTGAGGAGCAATAAGTTCTATGACATCTGACGAGAAGATCGCCCAGCTAGCTGCCGCAGTTGATGAAGAAACAAAAGCTCGTCCCGGAGCACCGCAGACACACCCGGAGTTTGACCGCCTGATTAGAACAATCTGGCGACTTCGTCAGGAGGATGGTTGCCCTTGGGACAAGGAGCAGACGCATCAGTCCATCTCAAAGAACATGATTGAGGAGGCCTACGAGGCGGTCGAAGCGATTGCTGAGGGCTCTCCCGAGCACCTTGAGGAGGAGCTTGGCGACGTGCTTGAGCAGGTAGTTCTTCACTCGCAGATTGAGGCGGACAGCGGTGCTAGTGCAGGCAGTGGGGCGCGCGACCGCGCAGCGGGCTTCGACATCGACGACGTGTGTCGAGCGCTCAACCAGAAGCTGGTACGGAGACATCCGCACGTATTTGGGCCAGAAGCGGGTTCTACGTCGTCGGCTGCGGCCGTCTTGGACGTGTGGGAGAGCGTCAAGGCTGAGGAGCGCGCCAGTGCAGAAGATACCGTGCACACCGAGGGTCTTCTCGACTCGGTTCCACAGTCTCTACCTGCGCTCATGCAGGCCCAGAAGATTTCAAAGCGCGCCGCAAAGATGGGTTTTGAGTGGGCGTCTGTCGATGACGTGTGGGACAAGGTTGCCGAGGAACGCGCGGAGTTTGACGCTGAAGCTCCAGGTACGCAGCAGAAAACGGACGAGTTCGGCGACATCTTGTTTGCGCTGATAAACGTTGCTCGCTGGGAAGGCGTTGATGCGGAAGAAGCGCTGATGAGCGCCTGCAGGAAGTTCCGCGCTCGCTGGTCGTACATGGAGAAAGCTGCTGCTGAGAGGGGCTTCTCGCTTGACGAGAAACCCGAGCTACAAGAAGATTTGTGGCAAGAAGCTAAACGTCATCTTGATGCGTAAGCAAGCTGCACAGATTGCAGCGAAGACGTGCGACGTGCCGCAAAGCTTACGACTTGCCGTAGAGCGACGACTTCTATTCGGTAAAACGATGAAATTCCAAACTGAGGCAGGGCTATCGGCGCTGCCTCTGCCATAATAAAGATGTTGCAATTTGTTGCGACGCATCACCAAACAAACCAGAAATGAGATCCGTGATGAGTCAAGACACCACTAAAAAGAGTGGTACAAAAAGAAAAACAACGCCCACCAAGCGTTCCGTTGAGCCTCTTAAAGAGACTACCGCGGAGCATGCCGCTGGTGCTCTCAAAATATTTTCAACTAAAAAAGCCGAGAAACCCCAGGTAACTGAGCAATCTCAACCTGATCAGAAGTCGGCCGTGGCAAAGAAATCTGTGGCGGCTCCAAAAGACACAGCGTCGTCAGAGGGCACGACGCCATCAAAACAAGCATCTTCCCAGAAGAGTTCCAAGGACATCAAGTCTAAAAGAACCGTTCAAGTTAAGAGGATTGATAGGACTCAGAAGCCCAAGCGTGACCAGAAGTCCGAGCGCGGACAGAAGACTGAGCGCGGTCAGAAGTCTGAAAGAACCAATAAATCGCAGTTCAGCGTGGCTTCTCTGGTAGAGCTTAAAGACAACGCACTTGACTTCGCGCGTAACCACACCAAGCTTGTCGTTTTTCTCGGCGTTGTAATCTTCCTGTTTGTGGGCTTGTATCCGCCAATTCGTGGCTACTACCACGCTGTTCGCGAGCATGACGAGTTGCTGCTAAATCA
>JAGZNE010000020.1:0-21471 GCA_018363825.1 Atopobium sp.
TGATGTGACCCCCAAAAGTTAGACTTTTTTAGCGTAGCAGTTTATATGGCTGCTACGTTATTTTTATGCAGCCAAGAGTCTAAGCCTGTATTGCACTGGACTTAACCATCCTAGTCTTTCTTTAATTCTTTGTTCGTTGTAATACTTTATGTATCGTTCGATTTCTGACTTTAGCTCATCATAGCTATAGTAAATAACGCCATAGTAGATCTCTTGTTTAAGCAATCCAAAGAAGTTCTCCATAACGGAGTTATCATGACAGTTTCCCTTACGAGACATACTTTGGAAGATTCTTTCTTCCTTAAGACGGTGGGAGTATGCTTTCATTTGGTAAGCCCAGCCTTGATCCGAATGGAAAGTTCTTCTGTATTTGCAATCGGATGTTATTTCAATAGCCTGCTGCAATGCATCCATAACATTTTTTGCTGAAGGGTGTCTGTCAATTCCATAGCTTATAATTTCACCATTACACATATCCATAAATGAATCCAGATAAAGCTTATGCACTGTCATGTGACCTTTAGCAGTAATCTCATAATACTTAAACTCTGTAGTATCTGTTGTGATCTTCTGGTGTGGTATATAGGTATTAAATCGTCTCCTTATGCGATTAGGAGCAACCGTTCCAACTTTACCTTTGTACGAACTGTATTTGCGGCTTTTTCGAATGAAAGAAGTAACCTGTAGACCAAGCTTCTGCATTATACGTTGTACTTTCTTTTTGTTTACACAGTAGCCTTGATTTTGTAATTCTCCAACCATTCGACGATAGCCATAATCCTTGTGAGTCTCTCTGATTTGAAGAAGCTTCTCCTCAATTTCTTTGTCAGGATTTTCTCTATCGAATCTTTTCTGCCAGTACATATATGTTGCTTTAGGCATACTTATATAAGAGAGAAGGTCTTTTAGTTTGAACTCTCCTCGGAGGCTATTGATGACGAGCGCCTTTCTCTCATTTTTGCCTCGTCCTCTAAACGCAGCCTCCTCAGTTCTTTTAAAAAGGCATTTTCAATTCTTAACTTAAGCAGTTCATCTTCTAACTCTCTAATATGCTCTGCACTGGTATCAACTATTCTTTCCTCTGCTTTTTGAACTTCAATATCTATCTGAGGTTTATCCAATGTTTTCTTTCGACCTTTCCTGCGAGTTTTCAAGGCGTCAGGACCGGCAGCACGAAAGCGATTAACCCAGTTAGCAATCATACTCGGATTGTTTATACCTTCTTGAATTGCCAAGTCTTGATATGAAATTTCACTTGATAGATATAGTTCTACAACAGAAATCTTCTTTTCGAAAGAGTATTTTGTTTGTTTACGAGAACGCATTAATCCTTCATCACCGAACGCATTGTATGCATTAACCCATGTGCGTAGCTGTGAATCAGAACCAAGTCCATATTTTTTAGAAAGATATTTCACTCCACCTTTGCCATCTAAATACTCTAAAACAACTTTCTTCTTGAATTCGAAACTATGTTTTGCCATAAAAATACCGACCTCCTAATCGTTAGATTTTGGTCTAACTTTTGGGGGTCGGTACAGTGGAAGGCAGTTTTTAGTCTGTATATACCGTTAGCAGAAGACGAACTTAAGCGTTCTTCATAACAACAGAGCGAACAACTCCCGCCGCATCGTCACAGGAATCCAGAACAGTCTCCATGCGGTCAAAAATACGAAGCCAAGCAACCGTGTGGCGACCAGGCATTTCATCACGGAACAGGCGAGAGAGTGCGTTGTGATAAATAAGATCTCCCTCGTCCTCAACATGACCAACGGCAATGGCCTTCTCCATGACGGTAGGATCTTTCTTGTAATCGCTCAGAACACTCAGCATCTCCTGGACCGTCTTGCATGCGCGAAGCGTGAGCTCAGCAAGCTGCTGAGCCTCTTTACGAGTGTCGTCAACGTTAAAAAGATCAAGACGCTCTGCAACAGAGTTCATTCCGTCAACAATGTCATCAAGACGAAGAGCCAAATCAGAGATGTCCTCACGCTCAAAGGGAGTGACAAAGGAAGCGTAAAGCTCCTTCATAATGTGCTGGACCTTCTCGTCACACTCGCGCTCGTAAACCTTCATCTGAGGAATACGCGCGGCAGTCTCGGGATAGCCTTCCATAATGACCGCATACTCTTCAGCGGTTTCTACAATTTTGTCGCCAAACTCGCGGAACATGGTGTAGAAGACGTCCTCTTTTGGCTTACCTAGCATGAATCCTCCAATAAAGTTGAGTGGTTCAATAGAACTCGTAAAAGACAGTTATACGTACTTAGAAAATCATCAGGAACAGTTTTGCAAAAAGAAAACCAATAAGTCCGCAGCCAGGGAAAGTAAACACCCATGCTGCTACCATTTCTTTTGCAACGCCCCAGTTAACTGAACGAATATTTTTTGCAGCACCCGCACCCATCATGGCGGTCATTTTTGTATGAGTTGTTGAAACAGGAAGACCGGTCAGTGTGGAAAGCAGCAAAGATGCAGATGCCGAGAAGGACGCAGCAAAGCCCTGATAACGCTCAAGCTTTACCATTTCCATTCCGACTTTTTTAATAATCTTTCTTCCGCCGATTGCAGTACCGATAGACATAAGAGCAGCACACAGTACCTGCAACCAAAGCGGGAATACATCTGCATCAGCAGCTCCATGACCCGCGGAAAGTGCAATTGCAAGCATGGCGATGGACATGAACTTCTGGCCATCCTGTGCGCCATGCATAGCAGCAACAAATGCTGAGCCAACAACTTGCAAATGGCCAAACATCTCATCAGCGCGTTGTCGATCAACGTTAACGCAAAGCTTATTAATTGCTTTAACAATGATCCAACCAGCGGCAAAACCTAATGTGGTTGAGAAGAGCAGACCAATTAAAACCTTGCTCCACTCGCCCCAGTTAACTGCACCAAAATCACCATGAATAGCAAGTGCTGCACCGGTGAGACCTGCAATAAGGGCGTGTGACTCAGAAGTTGGAATACCTAAAGCCCAAGCTCCTACTGCCCAAGTAACAATACCAACACAGCCTGCGGCAAGAGCAACAAGAGCCTCATGGTTATTGCTACCAAAGTCAACCATACCCAGAATTGTGTCTGCAACTGCAGTTGAAATGAGGCACATAGCCACCAAACCAACAAAGTTGCATACAACACTCATAATAATTGCATGGTTGACTTTAATTGAACGAGTTCCAACAGCCTCTGCAATAGCATTAGCCGCGTCGGTTGCACCATTTACAAAAATGCATCCAAAAACAAGGACAATGACGAGGGCCAAAAACGGATTGGCAACCATCATCTCAAAAAAGTGTCCGAGGGTTATCATTCGGTACCTTTCAAACCACTTTCATAACGGGACAATGATAATCGAAGTATCGTTCAATTATGTTTAAAAACATTCGAATAGCTAAATAAGCGCAAGTTGTTTCTTACGCCCTGCCTTCCCTCTTATGAAAAATGCAAACTGACCCGGGAGAGCTACCCAGTTAACCCAGAAGAGGCGCCTCAAAAAGACACCTCAGGTTACTAGGCAAGCTTTTTGATAATAGCTGCAGTAATTCTGGCAGAGCGCTCAGAAGCCTCACGCTCAAACGTCAAATAATCAACGCTTGAAGTAGTGCCGGGCTTATCGGACATAAGCCTAATCACCACAAACGGTGTGTGGTTAAGCCAAGCAACCTGGGCAATTGAAGCGCCCTCCATCTCGCAACAGTCAGCACCAAACGTTGTGTAGATATGGTCTGCTAACTCTGATGAACTTACAAACTGATCTCCTGAAGCAACGCGGCCAGAAATAACCTGCAGTTGAGGAGCTACTTCTTTGGCTGATGCAAGTGCGCGCTCAATAAGACTCTCATCTGCTGTAAACGAGAAAACCGGAAGACCTGGAATTTGACCAGCGGCAAAATTGAGAGGACCAACGTTCATATCGTGTTGAACTAAATCTGAGGAGATAACAATATCCCCAACCTGTAGCTCAGGATTTAAAAGCCCTGCAATACCGGTATTAATAACGTGTGTTACTGCAAACGTATCAATCAGGATCTGTGTACATGCTGCTGCATTAACCTTGCCAATTCCCGACTGTACAACAACTACAGGAACATCTCCCAAAAGACCTTCAACAAATTGCATACGAGCCTGTTCGTAGGTGCGCTCAATGGTCATCTGCTCTTTTAGTAGCGCAACCTCTGGTTCCATGGCTCCAATGATGCCAATCTTCATATCAGGCTCCTACTCCCGCAAGCCAACTGGAACCAGCCAGGGCTCTTACAATTTTGTCTCGTACACTCATTTCGTTTGCATCGTCTTTGATGTGAACATGAATGATTACCTTGATGCCTGTCTCAGCAATGCTTGATGCTTCAACCTCAATAGGAAGTGTTCTATCAAGCTGAGGTGCAACTACCTCTTGAACAATTTCTGTTATTTCTTGCGTTACCGCATTCAGATCAACGGTTGGTTTAAGCACTATAGTAATGGGCACCTCTGTCATATCCCACCTGGTACGATGCGCAAGTGCTGTTTTATTAAGTACTGAATTAGGAATGATGTCTACCCTACCTCCACGAGCACGAACTATGGTAGAACGCCAATTCATGTCAATAACCTCACCGGAGATAGTTCCGATGCTTACCTGATCTCCAGGTTTAACTACACCTCCCAGCATAAGGCCCAAGCCTCCCGCCAGGTTAGAAATGGTGTCCTGCAGGCCAAAAGACAAGGCAATGGAGGTAACTCCCAAGGCGGTTACAAACGCTGTTGGTTGAATACCAAAGACAGGCTGCAATACCGCGAGAATAGCAAACGCCCAGATAACTCCGCGCAATATGTTGACAAAGATAGATGCCGACGGCAGCTTTGAAGAGTCCAAGGCCTTTTTTGAGAGTTTTATTGCAAAGCGCTCTACAAGAAAAGCCACAAGGAACACAACAACAAAGATAACCAGCTTAAAAATGAAATCTTGTGGAGTAAGACCCAAAATCAAACCGTCATGCATCAATACCATGGCTATCCCTCAATTTTAACTATTGGAGCAAAGCCCTTCATGAGCTTCTTTGTCTTATTAGTACGCGTAAACTTGACCTCAATAGTATCGCCCTGAACTGCTAAAACAACGCCTGGACCAAAGGTCTTGTGAGAAACCTGGTCTCCCACAGCAAAACTTGCAGAAGCGCGGGCTGGGTCTTTCTGAATAGGAGCTGTACGTGGAGCTGGAGCACCGCCGGTAGAGCGCGTGCGAGAACCAAAAACGTTTCCACCGTAGACCTCGGAGCCGCGACCAGAGCCAAAGGTTCCATGACGGTCTCCTCGTTTTGCCCAACCAACTCCAGAAAAACCTGCAGAACCAACACCAATAGCTTTTACGTGCTCTTGAGGAATCTCTCCCACAAAACGCGATACAGGATTTGCCTGAACAGAGCCGTAAGTCCTTCTGGTAGATGCGTACGTCAAATACAGGCGCTTGCGCGCACGCGTAATAGCAACGTAGGCAAGTCTGCGCTCTTCTTCTAACTGAGCTGCTTCTGCCTCATAATTTGCATGAGGGAAGATTCCCTCCTCCATACCAGCAACAAAAACTGCAGGAAATTCCAGACCCTTTGCAGCGTGAATGGTCATGAGCGTTACTGCAGAGGTAGAACCATCCAAGCTATCCAGGTCAGAGCGAAGCGCCAGCCATTCCATAAAGGCCGGGAGCTTCTCTGCCACAACCTGTGGATGCAAGCTCTCCTCCTGAGGCGCAGGAGCCGTCTCTACAGCAGCTCCAACGAGTGCACTGGTAGCAGTATCAAATCCAGCTTCACTCAACGAAGCTGCATCTTGCGCATCAAGCGCTCCAGCTTCTCTGAGCTGCTGCAGACTCTCAAGCGTTTCTTCAACATCGTCGTGAGACTCATCAAACTCTGCTGCAACCCCAAAGAACTCTCGAATGTTCTCGATACGTCCGTCAGCCTCAATGGTATGCTCCGCCTCAAGTGCACGAATAAGACCAGAGCGGTCAATAATTGCCTCTACAACCTCATCAAGCTCACCATCAATATGGCGGCCATGCTCAATAGCTGACGTAAACTCTACCAGCGCATTTCTTACCTTTGCGGTAAAAATGCCTTCTTCCATCACGCATGCTTCACATGCCGAGAAGAACGACAAACCGTTATGCAGTGCATATGTCTGAATCTTCTGAATACTGGTTGCACCAATACCGCGACGAGGCGTGTTAATAACACGCAGCGCAGCCATGTCATCATCGGGATTGACGACAACTTTGAGGTACGCCATGACATCTCTGATTTCTGCGCGATCAAAGAATCGAGTACCGCCAACAATCTTGTAAGGAACACCAGCTCTAAGCAACATATCTTCGAGAATACGAGACTGGGCATTGGTGCGATAGAAGACGGCTATGTTGTCGTACGATGTACCCTTATCATGCAGTTTTTCTATCTCAGAGCCAATCCATGCGCCCTCATCACGCTCATCAGATGCCTGATACACCTGGATTTTCTCGCCGTCTCCCTCATCGGTAAAAAGACGCTTTGGCTTGCGGTGAGAGTTGTGCGCAACAACTGCATTGGCAGCGGCCAAAATATGGCCCGTTGAGCGGTAGTTTTGCTCTAGCTTAACTACAACTGCTTCCTCATAGTCTTTCTCGAACGCCAAGATGTTTTTGATGTCTGCTCCGCGCCACGAATAAATGGACTGGTCATCATCGCCAACAACCATAAGATTGCGATACTTGGATGCCAAAAGCTTGGTAATTGCGTACTGAACGCCGTTGGTATCTTGATACTCGTCAACGTTGATATAACGGAAACGCTCCTGGTACTTAGCAAGCACGTCTGGGTACTTGGAGAGCAGTTCAAACGCCTTAACCAGAAGGTCGTCAAAATCCATAGCATTGGCTTTATCTAAGCGCGTCTGAAGCGCACGGTACACGCGAGCTACCACGTGATCCATAGGACTTGCTGCCTGAGCCTCTACATCATCAGGATACAGAAGTGCGTTCTTAGCAGCAGAAATCTTAGAGCGAATGGAGTTGAGTGGGAACTGACGAACATCAATATCTAAATCAGACAGAATGGTCTTTACCAAACGCTTTGAATCGTCATCATCATAGATGGCAAAGTTAGGCCCATAGCCAAGACGCTCACCATCTTCTCTGAGAAGACGAACACACATAGCGTGGAACGTGCAGACCCACATGCCGCGAATATTGTTAGGAAGCAGCGCCTCAAGGCGCTCACGCATCTCTGCTGCAGCCTTGTTAGTAAACGTAATAGCCAGAATCTGCCAAGGACGAACGCCCTCGTCAGCAATCATGTGCGCAATTCTAAACGTCAAAACACGCGTCTTACCCGAGCCAGCTCCTGCAAGAACCAACAGAGGTCCCTGAGTTGTCATAACCGCCTGATGCTGGGCAGGATTCAAACCTTCAAGATCAATCTGCATTACGCCGTCCTTGTGTCAATCATTCTTAGACTAAAAGTGTACCCCGATAACCGGACATTAATTGCGCCACTTTGCTCCCACTCCACAATTAAAAAACCGGCCCTCAAAAGAAGACCGGTTTATCTGCAAGAACGTGCCTATCAGATCCATGCTCGCGTATAGCGAGAAGATCTTCTAGCCCAAACGCTTGCCTTAGTTCATGGAGTTTGTCTGACGGCTCTTTGCGCGAGCAACAACAGCCAGTGCAATCACGCCACCTGCGACACATGCCATAACAATAGCGCTAAGCGAATGATTCTCATCACCAGTGTATGGAAGCACAGAGCCTCCATAATACGGGATAGCTGCAGGATTTGGAGCTCCTGGGAAGCTTGGTGTCAGAGGACCGCCAGGGTTGCCTGGGATGCTTGGAGTACCAGGATTCTCTGGAGTTACAGGGTTTTCTGGGGTAACAGGAGCAACTGGCTCTGGCTCCCACTCTGCAACAAGAACAACCTTAGGAGTGGTGGTGGTAAGGGTTACCTGATCTCCTGCCTGGTAGGTAGTACCGTCAAGCTTCCAGCCCTTAAAGATGTAGCCATCACGAGTTGGAACGGTTGCAGAAACTGTCTCGTTCTTAGGATCAGTGAGCGAATCAGCGGTGTTGCTATCAATACCAAAATAACCGCTCTGTGCTGCAGGAGCACCAGTACCACCGTTTGCGTCGTAGCTCAGTTCATACTCCTGGTTCCAAACGGCAGTCAGGGTATAAGGGCTTCTCATGTTAAAGACCGTAGTCTCAGAAACATAGCGCTTATCGCCAGCTGGGTTGTTGTTTGCATCTGCAGGAACAGCAGAAGCACCAACATAGCGGAAGTGGTTATCAACGTAAGAACGCTTCCAGAACTCAAACTTATAGCCATCGCGGACAGGCAGGTCCTCAATGATGTTGTACTCAGCAAAGCCGTAGGTGCGAGGGTTATTTGGAGTCTTGGATTCTGTATAAGTTGCGTTGCCATAGATGGTGCCGCCATTTGCGTCATAAATGAGCTGATTAACTGCAGATGGTGTTGGAGAAGGCGTAGGAGTTGGGGTGGTCTCTGCAGGAATAACGTGGATGTGATAACCAACCCACATGAGGTGAGTGGTGTTACCGCCAACGTTAGCTGGATCAGAGGAATCTCCCTGCATAGTAACAAGGAAGAAAACGGTAGCAGGCTGGTTAGCAGGGGTTACTTGACGGCCAGTGAACTGAAAATAGAACTGACCACCATTATTGGTAACAGTATTGCTGTTTCCATAGAATGCATATGTAAAGTCATTATCAGTAGCTGGAAGCTCTGGATAAGGAGCGGCGGTAACCAGCGTAGTAGTTACGCCAAAAGGTGCAAAACCAGGGCGAGTAGTGGTGTAGTGAGAATACGCACCGGTGTCTCTAATGGTCTGACCAACGCGAACGACAATCTCGCCATACTGACCAGGAACAGGGGTCTGGTGGCCAGAATGCTGAGGGTTGTCTGTAAGGACCCTGGATGTATCGGCATTACCGTCAGCCGAGAAAACAGAAACCTTTACACCTGGTGTAGATGTATCAATATTGTCTGCAAATGCAAGTTTTGGTACAGAAACTGCAAGAACTGCAACAAGCGCAAGCGCAAGCGTGCACGCAATTCTCTGAAGCGTCTTAATGTGGCGCATAAATCCTCCTGAAACTATTACAAGTAATTACTTACTCTTACGACCAAAAATCAGCCGTAAGAGCATACAAGACAGGGCAATTGCTGGTAAATGAACCTAGAACGATTACATATATCTTTCATAGGTTTTCCACGCTTTTTCCATATGTTTAGCGCATAAAAAGCGCGGCGAGAAACTCACCGCGCATAAATGCATAGGTAGTAATGCTTGTAAGTCAAAAACTACTTAACAAGCAGGAAGTATGCGATAACAGCAATACCCAAAATAATACGGTATACGCCAAAAGGCTTGAAATCATGCTTGCGGACATAGCCCATAAGTGCGCGAACCATAGCCAGTGAAACAATAAAGGCTACCAAGCAACCAACACCCAAAATAACTGCCTCGGGAATGGTAAAGGTATTGCCCTTCATAAAGTAGCGCACCAGTCTCAACGCAGAAGCGCCGACCATAATAGGAATAGCCAGGAAGAACGTAAACTCAGCAGCCACTGCCCTCGAGCAACCAAGTGCTAAACCACCCAGGATGGTTGCACCAGATCTTGAAGTACCTGGAACAATTGCAAGTACCTGGAAAACGCCAATACCAAGCGCGGTCTTCCAGTCCAGGTTGTCAATGTCTTGCACGCGGGCTAGGTTGTCGGCTGAGGGGGCCTTCAGGGATGCGGCGGCGTCTGGACGCATGTGTTTACCTCGAGGTGCTTCAACCTTTACCGTTGCAGCGACCTTCTCGCGATGTAGCTCAAGCACAATGAAGATGATGCCGTAGAAAATAAGGGTTGCGGCAATAACAAAAGGGCTCCCCAGATGCTCTTCGATGAAGTCGTTGAGCGGAAGACCAATTGCTGCAGCAGGAACGCAGCTGACCACCACTTTTGCCCAGAGTTTCCAGGTAGAGCGCTTCTCGTCCTTAGATTTCTTTGGCGAGAAGGGATTGAGCTTGTGGAAAAATCCCACACATACTGCAAGAATTGCGCCAAGCTGAATAACTACTAGGAACATATTCCAAAAGTCTTCAGAGACGTTGAGTGGTAAAAACTGATTGAGCAGAAGCATATGGCCTGTTGATGAGATAGGTAGCCACTCGGTAATACCCTCAACTACGCCAAATAACGCTGATTTAAGCGCTTCAATCCACAAAATTGCCGACTCCACTAAAACCTCCTTGGGGACTGATTACGAACCTATTGTACGCAATCCGTTCGCCCTTTCTTTTCCTACCGTTCACGGTTTTACCTAACGACTTTACTACTTTAAACGTGCCTTGTTTTCTGCAAAGTTGGCATTTGGAGCCAAAAACAAGTAGAATTGACAACCTCGCACGAGCGGAGAGAAGCGATTATGCGTATTTTTGAGGTCAAGTGTTATCTGACCTTGCGCTTGAAGCCAGTAATGAGCGGATGGCACTAACTGCGCACTAATCGGAAGCCCCCAATCGCGGAGGTCGATTTGAACAAATATATGCGTCACAGACGCTTACCTTCATGCTCTACTCTTATGACAGCACTCCTTGCAGCAGTGCTTGTTGTTAATACCTTTTTGTTTGGCGTCTCAAGAGCTCAGGCAGAGACTCTTGAAGAGCTCCAGGCCAAGGTAGAGCAGACCAATTCTGATTACGATGCCGCCAATCAGCGTGTGGCTGAACTGCAAAAACAGATTGCAGATAATGAGGCACGTATTGCAGAGATTGAACAGCAACTCCCAGAGCAGCGCTTAAAAGCTGCAGAGTCCATTAGAGCAATGTATCGCATGCAGCAGGGCTCTATGGGAATTATTGATCTGCTTTTATCGGCAGATAACTTTAATGATTTGATTGCTGTTATTCAGTATCTTGAGATTATCCAGAACAAAAATTCAGATGCTATCAACCATCTGGTTGATCTTAGTAAAGAGCTTTCTGAGACTCAGTCATCTTTAAATGCACAGATGGCAGAAGCAGAGGAGCAGAAGAAAGCTGCTGAAGATGCCATGAACGCCGCAATTGCAACAAGAGAGCAACTGCAGGCAGAACAAGCTCAACAGGCAGCAGCAGAAGCAGCTGCTGCAGAAGAAGCACTAAAAGAGGCTTCTGCTGAGACCACCTTTACCAACGCTTCTGGTAATACCACTGAAGTCACCACCCCATCAACTCCTTCAGCTCAAAATGTTGATTGGTCAAGCGATAAGACCAACTTTGTAAGCAGCTGGGGTGCTCGAATTGACGCCTATCTTGCTGGCTCCCCTCTTGCTGGCTACGGCTCAACTTTTGCCGAGGCTGCATGGGCCTACGGCGTTGATCCTCGTTTATCGCCTGCTATTTCTGCAGTTGAGAGCACAAAGGGTAGATACAACTTCCTCCCCTACAACGCATGGGGCTGGGGCTCTTCAAGCTGGGGTAGCTGGGAAGAGGCTATCTGGGATCACACGGCTGGTCTTGCTGCTGGTTATGGCGGAAGGCTTTCTGTCTCTGGTGCTGCAAAGTACAACCCAGCTAATCCAAACGGCTGGTACTCGGCGGTTCTTACGCAGATGGAACTCATCTAAACCTCTGGTCGCACAACCTTTAGAGAACGTTAAAACCCCGCAGTTTACCTGCGGGGTTTTTGTTGTCGGGTGCGACTAGGCGGTGAGCATGACCATCGCCAGGATGAGGGCAAAGCCGATGAGGTCGGCAATGCTAAAGGTAGTTCCAAGAACCAGTGCGGTGGTAATGGTTGCCATAACGGGCTCGATAGTACCCAGCAGGACCGCTCTAAGTGAGCCTGCATCCTTAACGCCCTGCAGGTAGAGGCCATAAGCCAAGAAGGTTCCCACCAGCACGCCAATAACTACCAGCAAAATACCAAAGGCGTCCAGCTGAGGCATATGGTTCCAGGGCTGATAAAACACGGCAATGAGCGTGCCTGAGAACAGAAAAGCTAGGCCATTAACGGTAAAGCTTCCCCACTTTTCCATCAGAGGCTTTGGCAAAATCGAAAGAGCTGCCTGAGCAAACGCGCACATAACGCCCCAGAAAATACCTGCTGTTGGCAGGCTCAGCGTGCCTGGATTTCCTCCTGTTACCAAGAGATAGGTGCCAATAAGCGCCAAAACAATACCAAGAATCTCTCGACGACGAGGCCAGCGCTTGCCAATCAAACAGACAAAGGCTAAAACGCCCAGCATGCCCAACGACTGCATGATTGTTGCGGTTCCAGAATTAGTAGCATTAACTGCATAAATATAAGCAACTTGCGAGAAAAGAATGGCAAACAAGCTAACCACAAATATTTTTGCCAGCTCTTTTGGCTTCCTAATGACAGTTGTGAGATTTTTCCTATCAAACGCAAAAGCAGTTCCCAAGAATAACCAGCAGGCACAAAGCTCACGAATATCAATCAGCCACATCGGATCAACGTGATAGGTATCAAGCAGGTATTTTGCAGCGGTTCCAAATGCGCCCCAGGAAGCTCCACCAATCAAGACAAAGAGCATTCCTCGATAAATTTTCTTCTTGTTATCAGGGGTTATTTCAGCATCATCGCTGCCAAGTGCTTCCTCTTCTGCAGAAGCCTCTGTAGCATCTGCGACCTTAGAAGACTCCACATCGCTCTCATGAGAAATGAAATCATTCATCTGGGTATAAATCTTTCATTACAAAATACGGATACAAGTGTCACTTTTTCTCTGACGCGGTAGTATCACAATAACAAAAAACCACCTTACCCTGCTTTGTGCGGAGTCTCAAGTCTCCAAACGGTTCAGATGGCCAAGATGGTCCAAAACGGCATTAATACTCACGTAAGTTTTCGTATAGATTGGCAGCTTATGACATCCAAGTATTCGCAGATGGACAGCGCGTTTTCTGTTGGTACGCTTCATGCAGAAGACAAGAGCTTTGAGGTAATCTCAGCTGAGTGGGTTAACGAGATTTCTGGCTACGCCTACATCTTTAAGCATATTCCTACAGGTGCCCGCCTTATGTGGTTTGCCTGCGACGATGACAATCGCTCGTTTGCCATTGCTTTTAAGACACCTCCTGTAGACCACACAGGCGTCTTCCACATCTTGGAGCACTCGGTTCTCTGTGGATCCGATGCCTATCCTGTCAAGGAGCCTTTTGTTAACCTGCTCAAGACCTCTATGCAGACGTTCTTAAATGCAATGACCTACCCCGACAAGACGGTATACCCTGTGGCCAGCACCAATGTAGCTGACTTGGAAAACTTGATGAGCGTGTACCTTGACGCCGTTCTGCATCCTGCAATCTATAAGCGCAAGCGCATCTTTGAGCAGGAAGGTTGGCACCTAGAGGCTGATGAGCAGGGCAATCTGAGCTACAACGGTGTTGTCTTCAACGAGATGAAGGGCGCCCTCTCTGACCCTGATCGCGTGCTCTACGATTCTGTGAGCGAGGCCCTCTTCCCTGACACCGCATACGGCAAAGAATCCGGTGGTAAGCCTCGTGCAATCCCCGAGCTCACCTACGAGAAGTTCCTGGACACCCACGCTCGCCACTACGACCTCTCTAACAGCTACACCTTCCTCTACGGCGACCTTGACTGTGAGCGTGAGCTCTCCTTCATTGCCCAGAGGTTTGCAGCTGCCGAGAAACGCGATGCAGGTGCCCCCAATCCGCTTAACCTGCAGGCACCCGTGTTGCCCGAGCCTGTTCAGGTCCGCATGAACACCACAGCCGACAACTCCAGCGTTGGCCTGGGCTACGTGCTTGGAACGCCTGACCAACGCAATAAAATGATGGCTGCAGATATCTTGTTTGATACCCTCATGGGCTCCAATGAATCCCCGCTCAAGCGTGCAATTCTTGACGCGGAGCTTGGCGATGACTTTAGCTACTATCTCTCCGACGACCTTGCCCAACCTATGCTCTTCTTGCAGCTCAAAGGCCTTAAGGAGGGCGCAGCTCAGAAGTTCCGTGAGCTGGTAGAAACCACCTGCCAGAAAATTGCTGCTGAAGGTATTGATCCAAAGAAGCTCAATGCTTCCATTGCGCTTGCAGAGTTTAACCTGCGCGAGAATGATCAGCCTTACTCAAACGGTATTGAGTACACGCTGCGTTCGCTTTCAAGCTGGCTCTATGACGACGCACGTCCTCTGGACTACATCCGCTACGAGGACGCCATTGCCTACGTCAAAGAACTTGCAGATCAAAAGGGCTTTGAGAAACTACTTCTAGAGCTTATCTGCAACAGCAAGCACGCAGCTCAGGTTGAGCTAGTCCCCACAGACGAGGGAGAGGCTCAAGAAGAAGCTGCTGAGCTGGCACAACTTCGCTCCACGCTCACCGATGAGGATGTCGAGAAAATCCGAGCAGAAGTTGAAGCACTGCGTCTGGAGCAAGAAACACCTGACGCTCCAGAAGACTTAGCCAAGTTACCGTCCCTCTCGCTCAGTGATATCGGTGCAGGTAGAGAGCGTCCTGCTGGCTTTGAGGTTGAAGCTCCCCTACCGTGCATTGCGCACGAGCTGGATACTCACGGCATCGACTACGTCTACCATTACTTTGATTTGACCCACGCGGTTACCTTCGAAGAGCTGCCTCTTGTGGGCATTCTTGCTGAGGCGCTGGGAAAGCTTGATACGGCTACATATACCGCATCCGAGCTTGATATTCTTATTGAGAGCAACCTTGGTCACCTCTCGTTCTTCACAGATATCTACGACCAAGACACGCTTGACCGAGCACACCCCGCCTTTATTGTTGCTGCAAGCGCCCTTGCCGAGAAAACCCAAGGGCTTGCAAGCATTCCTTCTGAGGTCTGGTCCAGCACACGTTTTGATGACCTGAGCCGCCTCAAGAACATCTTGATTCAGCGCCGCATTGCACAGGAACAGTACTTTGTGGGAGCTGGTCATACCGCTGCACAGAATAAGGCTTTAACCTCCTATTCTGCTGCCAGTCGCGTAAACGATGCGCTGGCAGGCGTTGGCTTCTACGAGTACCTAAAGAACCTGCTTGCCAACTGGGATGAGCGCGCTCCTCAGCTTGCAAAAGACCTGGATGCGCTTACTTGCAAGATTTTCCGCGCAGACAACGTTACGGTCAGCTTTACTGGCTCCACTCAGAGCCGTGAAGCATTCTGGCAGACAGCAGGAGTCCTTGGCCTCAAGAAGGGCAATGAATCGCAGGTAGACGGTGCAACGCCAAGGCTTATTGTCCCTGAGGGCAAGCTACAGCGCGTGGCATATCTCATTCCTTCAAACGTTTCCTACGTTGGTCTCTCCTATCCAAACGTTGCCCACGCAACCAATGAACAGCAGGGTAACTGGCTCATTGCCACCAGAGTTCTTGGTCTTGATTACCTGTGGAATGAGGTTCGCGTCAAGGGTGGCGCTTATGGCGTTATGTTTAGAAACTCCATCGCTGGCCTGCAGAGCTTTGTCTCCTACCGAGACCCTGCGCTTGATGCAACCCTTGACCGCTATGTTGGTGCAGGTAGCTGGCTCTCTGAGTGGACTCCAGACGCTGACGAGTTTGAGGGCTATGTAGTTGCCTCTGTTGCAGGCGTTGACGCTCCTGTTCCCGCTCGCATGCTTGCTCGCAGGCAGGACATTGAGTACTTCAACCACCGTGACCCAGAGCGTTTGCGTAAACTTCGCGAGAAAATCCTTCACGCCCAGGTAGAAGACATCAAGGCACTGGGAAGCACCATGCCTCAAAGCTATGATGACCTCTCGATTGTTGTCTTTGGCGCAAAGGATGCCATTGAAGCCTCCAAACTTGATCTTGAGGTTGTCGACCTCTTTGGCGGTCAGGAGAACTAGGCCTGGTAGCTGCAATAAAAACGTAAAAGCCCTGTCATACACGCGTATGACAGGGCTTTTCTTGTGAGGTATGAGATGCAGCTAGACGACCTTCTCGCCAGATGACGCGCTTAGGCAGTGGGTTACTCGCTTCTCAGTGCCTGAACTGGATCGGACTTAGCTGCCCTACCTGCAGGAATAAGACCTGCAAGGAGCGTCAAGACAACGCTAATCAGAATCAAAATGAGCGCACCATTCAGCGGCAAGACCACCAGGTTGTCCACGTTAAACATGGCTTTGACCACAGCATTTGCGGGCAAAATGAGCAGCTGCGTAATGCCAATGCCCATAACACCAGAGATGAGGCCTTCGATAAACGTCTCCGCGTTGAATACGTTAGCAATGTCTCGCCTGGAAGCACCAATAGAGCGCAGGATACCAATCTCTTTTTTACGTTCAAGGACCGAGATGAACGTAATGATGCCAATCATGATGCTAGAAACAACAAGCGAGATGGATACAAACGCAATCAGCATGGCCGAGATCATATCAACAATCAGCGTAACAGAGCTCATCAGCGCGCCGACAATGTCGGTATAGGTAATTACCTTAGACTCTTCGCCAGCAGCCTTTGCGTCGGCATTGTACGTATTAAGAATTTCAACAATCTTTTCTTTACTTGCAAAGTCTTTCGGATAAATGTTGATTGACGTGGGCTTATTAAGGTCCGCATATCCCATCTTAGAAAGATTTGACTCATACGTTGCTGGCGTTGCCCTTAGCATTGACGCAGCAATAGCTGACAGCTGCGATGGGTCAGCATTGAGCTTAAAGGCGCTTGCGAGCGTTGCTTGATCTACCTGCATTGCATTGGACATATTTGCCACAACGCCCTGCATAGCTGTATTGAGTGCTCCTGCAATCTGATTTTGCATCCTCGAAGCAACCTGTGTCATTACGCTTGTTAACGCGGACTGTACGTATGCGCTCATAGCACGCGTAATAGCTGCAGAAAGTGCACTTGCAATCTGTGACTGATAAGCGCTCATAAGCCTCTGAGAAACCTCGGCCTGAACACTTGGAAGGTCTGGGTTGGTTCCCAGCTTATTTGCTAGAGCACTAACCAGCTGTTGCTGCAGGTCATCGGTATCAACCGCAGAAGAAACCGTAGTTACAATCTGCGTGCGTACCTGATCTGTTGCAAGGTAGTCTGCCATGGTCTTACCGGGATTAGCGGCGCTCCAAGAGTTCCATCCCAGAGCAATATTGCCCATGAGCGAAGAAATAGCAGCTTGTCCTCCTGGTTTGAAATTAACGGTAATGTCAGAAAGAATCTGCTGAATGTCTGCTGCAGAGAGCTCTGGGAAAGCCGCCGCCAGCGCAGCTGGATCAAGCGAAGACGTAACAGAAGACAGAACATCGCTATCAGACAAATTAAGCTGTGACGGATCAAAAGCAGGTAACTGCACGTCAGAAAGGTCAAGCGAGGACATATCCAAACCAGACAGATTAATTGACGAGAAGTTCAGCGCCTGTGAATTAAAGTTAAACGCCGAAGACAGCACGTTAGAATCAACGGAAATGAGAGAGCTGATAGAAAGACCCTCTGAAGTTTGACCGTTCTTTTCGTCCTCAAAGGTTTTACCAGTGAAAACGTCAACATCTGGACGATTCATCTGATCCTGGACAATAGGAGATGTCTCTGCATCAGAAATCATCTTCTGAGTCAGTTGTGGCGTATAGTAAATACCCTCTGAGAGCGCTCCCGTGGTAGTTGGATCTTTTGCCTGGACAACACCAACAATATGCAGGTCAGGCGCATTGGCAATGAGGTTATTCATGTATGACTGATCATCGGATTTGTCTGTCCAGACACCAAGATTACTATCCCAAACATAACGTTGATTAGGCATAACCAGCTTAAACGTTGGAGACATCAACTGCTCGTAGGTGTATGTACTATGAGACTCTTCGATAGTGCTGGATTCTCCACTTGCAATTTTATCAACGGTAGAGCGCAGGCCAGCGTAATCACGCAGGCCAAGCGTATACTCCAAAAAATCATCCATGGTGCCGTTTGGACGCAACACCAAAACAGCCTCGTTCCAAGCAGTAGGCCATCTACCAGCTCGAACAGTATAGCGATCCTCGTAAATAGAAGGATTGCCAGGAAGCTCACCAAAAAGCGATGTACTTGCAAAAGAAGCCAGTGGACTATATGACGGAATCTTAGGCGATACCTTAGAGAAAGTAACGTCTGGCTGCACCTGAACAGGATTAGAAGAGCCAGAGTCCGCGCCTGCCGGCAGGTAGATGAAGGGGCTTACAGAATAGCCGTACGTAATAGCGCTGGCATACGTGTTAATGCCGCCGCCATTATTGTCGAGAAAAGCCTTCAAGCTGGTCAGGTCATTAGAGCCAATACTTTCAGCCTGCATACCTAGCCTGTTGTTAGTAGGAATAGCACCTTCAGCAGGTTGATTTTCTAGCTTTGCAGCTTCTGCATTTTTCTGATTTTGCGTCATCTCGCTTTGTGCATCTTGCGTTTGAGAATCAGCCGAGTCAGAGCTGCTTCCACTTCCAGAAATAAAGGAAGAAATATTAACGGACTGTTCAGAGATGGTGAGTGGATACATTGAAAGCGTATCCTCCTCAACCTTTTTGATGTAACCGTTTGCACCATTTGCCAGCGCCAGAATTGCTGCAATACCAATAATGCCAATTGAGCCCGCAAATGCGGTCATGAGCGTGCGACCCTTTTTGGTCATGAGGTTATTAAACGAGAGGCCCAGTGCAGTCAAAAGCGACATAGAGGTCTTGCGAGAAGGCTTGGCTTCTCGACGAGAAACACTAGCAACATCAAATGGATCTGAATCTGCAGTTACCTGGCCATCTGCCAATTCAACAATACGCGTTGCATACTGATGAGCCAGCTCAGGATTATGCGTAACCATAATGACCAAACGGTCCTTAGCCACCTCTTTGAGCAAATCCATAACTTGCACAGAGGTTGAAGAGTCAAGTGCTCCTGTTGGCTCATCTGCCAGCAAAATCTCTGGATCATTAACTAGTGCACGAGCAATAGCCACGCGCTGCATCTGTCCGCCAGAAAGCTGATTTGGGCGCTTATTTGCGTGTGCTTTAAGGCCAACCTTATCAAGGGCTTCAAGCGCACGTTCATGACGCTCTGACTTAGAAACGCCAGAAAGTGTCAACGCAAGCTCAACGTTACTTACCACGCTTTGATGAGGAATAAGGTTATAGGCCTGGAATACAAAACCAATGCGGTTGTTTCTATAGGTATCCCAGTCCCGCTCTTTGAACTTCTTGGTAGAAATACCATCTACCAGCAAGTCTCCAGAATCAAAGCGATCAAGACCACCAATGACATTAAGCATAGTAGTCTTACCCGAGCCCGAGGGACCAAGGATTGCTACAAACTCGTTATCTCTAAACGCAACGGAAATATGGTCCATTGCGGTTTGTTCAAATCCACCAGTGTTGTAACGCTTTGAAATACCTTTAAGTTCAAGCACGCGTTGCTTCTTTCTTGTTGAACTGTATGGAGCGCGGGACTTTCCTGTTAGTTGATTGCATCTCCGTCAGCTGCATCTGTATCAACTGCATCGGTCTTCTCGACAGCAGCTTTCTGAGCAGCTGCATCCTCTGCAAATGGGTCAGCGGTAATGTCTTCAATAACCTTCTGCTGAGCCCAGCTCAAGCCGTAGAGCAGGCCAAAGAGCGCCCAGAACCATGGTGCATAGAGCATGACAACCATAAGGATTGCAAAAAGCCCTCGGAGAAGAACCCAAGGAAGTACCACAATCAGAAAGAAAAAGAATGGCAGCACAAAAAGGATTCCAGCAAGCGTGCGCAGTACAACTGCAACTGTCTTAGTTACCGAGAAGCCGGTATTGCGTGCAATAAGCAGGCCCACCAGGCCAGCAATGCCAAAATACAGCATAATTGGCGCAACAATGTAGGAATAGAACAGCGGGGTGGAAGGGTCTTGAGGCAGCGTTTGCCTCAGAACCATCAAAACAATTCCCAAAACCGTTAAAACGCCAAGAAATGATGCGTTTCCAATAAAAGTCTTTTTCGTCATAGTTAACTCCTTTGATAAGGGGTATTAAGTATAGTGTAACTAGTACCTTGTTCCCGACCTTGTCTATTTCATACGCGGGATGTGGCTAAAACCGCTGCTCTCCATATGTTTCAAGGTCAAACGTTTGAATTAGAGGAGTTTTCATGACTGATGCAGAACTCAAAGCAAGCGCCGAGGCGTTTGTTAACGAGCACTGGGAAGAGATTATTGAGGATATTCGCTACCTTGTGCAGGTAGAGTCCGTTGAGGATCTGTCTCTTGCAGAGCCAGGTAAACCTTGGGGCCCAAAGTCTTACGAGGCACTTTGCCGCGGTCTTGAGATTGCAGAGCGCCTAGGCCTTGAGACCACAAATGTTGACGGTTATCTGGGCTTTGGTGACCTTCCTGGTGAGTCCGAGAAGTACCTTGCTACCATCGCTCACTCCGACATTGTTCCTCTTGGTAAGGGATGGACGGTAGACCCGCTTGACGTTACCCGCCGCGAAGGCTTTATTCTGGGTCGCGGCGTTCTGGACGACAAGGGTCCTTTGGCACTCTCACTCTGGGCAGCACACTACTTTGTAGAGCAGGTAAAAAAGACTGGCAAGAAGCTTCCTTACACCCTGCGCGCCATTGTTGGTAACAACGAAGAGACCGGCATGGGCGACGTCCCTTACTATCTCTCCAAGTATCCAGAGCCAGCATTCTGCTTTACTCCAGACGCTGAGTTCCCTCTTATTTGCGGCGAGAAGGGCGTGTACCACGCTCAGTTCACTTCTCCAAAGATTGCTGGCGCACACGGCGAGAAGATCGTTGAGCTTGACGGTGGTACCGTACCTAACGCTATTCCAGGTCTTGCAAGCGCACTTGTTCGCGCTGACGCATCTACCTTGGCTGACACTGATTCCATCAAGGTTGAGGACGCAGGCGTTGAAGATGATGGCACCAAGCTTGCTCGCATTAACGCAACAGGTAAGGGTGGACACGCTTCCATGCCAGAAGGAACTGTCAACGCAATTGGTCTGCTTGTAACTTACCTGCTTGACAACAACCTCTGTGGAGAAGAAGAGCGCGGCTTCTTGACCTTCTCGCAGCAGCTTTGCTCAACTACTGATGGTACTGGTACGGGCATCCAGAGTGCTGACGACAAGTTTGGTCCTCTGACCTGCATCTCTGGTACTATCCGCACCAAGGGCGATGTCTACGTACAGACCGTTGACTCTCGCTATCCTACTTCCACCACTGGCGAGGCTATCACTAAGCGCATGACTGAGCTTGGCGAGGATCACGGCTGCACCTTTGAGGTTCTCTCCGATGCTGTACCTTTCTACATTGACCCAAGCTCCCCTGAGATTACTACCCTGCTTGATACGTTCCATGAGTACACCGGCAGCGATGAGCAGGCGTTTGTTATCGGTGGCGGCACCTATGCACGTCACTTTAAGCGTGCCGTTGCCTTTGGTCCTTATGACAGTAAGGCAGCAAAAGACCTGCCTGAATGGGTTGGTATGGAGCACGGTCCTGACGAGGGAATCTCTGAGGAATGGC
>JAGZNE010000108.1:0-2249 GCA_018363825.1 Atopobium sp.
TGGTCACTTAAATTGCTGACGGTATCCCACAAACCACCCTGAAGCGAAAACGCGTCAGAGAGAAGCCCCAGCGCCTCCAGTCCGCCAATAAATAGCGCCACAATCACGGAAGTCCCGGTAATGGTCATATTGTAATAGAGCTTGCGTTGCGGCTTATTGAACGCCCATCCGTAGGCCTCAACCATCAGAATACTGTCGAGACAATCAATTAACGCCATACCGCATGTAAACAGCGCCGGGAACACGAGAATTGACCAAACAGACATACCACTGGACGCGCTTGAAGCAGAAATTCCCAGCAAAGAAATTTCAGTGGCGGTATCAAAACCCAGACCAAAAAGAAAACCGACAAAATACATATGCCAGTCTTTGCCTACCAACCGAAACGCTGAGCGGAAAAGCCAGTTCAGAGGACCTGAAACTGTAATGTCTTCCGTGGTGCCATCGTAAGTACCGGTGCGTTTAAGATGGCGGAATGCCTTCCAGACCTGGCAGAAAATAATGAGATTAATGGTAGCCAGAATCAGCAAAAACGCGGCAGAAACCGAAGTTCCTATCAGACCGCCGACATTCTGAAACCATGCCATATGTTGCTTAAACACGCTGGTGGTCAGTGCAATGCCTATGCTTGCCAGTACCACAATGGTGGAGTGCCCCAATGAAAACCAGGCTCCCGTCGTCAGGGCGCGTTTTTTCTGCTGCATGAGTTTACGTGTAGCGCTGTCTATCGCGGCGATATGATCGGCATCGACAGCATGGCGCAAACCGTAGCACCACGCAATCAGACTCAGTGCAAGCAATGACGTGTTGTTGCTAAACGCGGTGAAAGCCCACAGCCACGCCACGATGTTTGCCCCAATGAGTAAGACCATCAACAAAAGAATATTCGGGCGTTTTTTAAATAATGAAAACAATGCGTTCATTGTTTTCCGCCAATTAAATTTGAGCTAAACAACACACCACACCACCACTCACTGATTAATTAATACAACGTTTATCAGGCTAATGATAACTCTTAAGAATTACTAACCCAGTGTCGTAGATCAAAGTTGATTATCACCTGAAGCAAGTTCCGCCATCGCTAGTTCCGCAATACGCAGAGGTACCGTTGCGCTGTCCCCCTCTTGCAGAAACCAGACGGACGACAACCCACACCATGCAACAATCCACATCAGCAAACGTTGCCGTTCAATTCTTGCGATTTCAGACACAATGTTGACTCGTTGTGTGAATGTTTCCGGCTCAATGGCAACAGGTCTGGTGGGTTCGGCAAGATCAGGGTTAGTAAAAATATTGGCGTAATCAAAGCCACGCTCGCCTAGCAGCCCTTTGGGATCGATAGCCAGCCATCCTCTCGTTCCGAAATCAAGAATATTGCCGTGGTGTAGGTCACCGTGTAATACGACTTCATCATGGGGTGAAGATAGCAGTACATTTGCCACCACTGCACAACGCGTCAGGATACCGCCATGCTTTTTCGCGGCAGGAGCCAGATCGCTAAACCAATGGTGCAGAGGTGTTAACGCTGGCGTAGACGCATTCCGGGAGAAATGGAGTCTACTGGCAGCATGGCAAATAATGCGACAAGCCTGCGCATCGTTACCAGTCCAGGACATGTCCGCTAAAGACCCTGTCCCTGTCGCACGTTCCAGCAGAATCGCCCCTGCTGCATGAGCAAGTACTTTCGCTGCGCCATTTCCGTTCCACCAGACCATGAGTTCACAGCCGATCCGTTCACTGTCATCGTCGGTGATTTTAAGTATGGCTTTCTGACCGTCCCTGATGACCACTACAGGCAAAAGCTGTGATGTGTGTGTTTCAACCGGTTCACCATCTGGAGTGAGTCCCCAACGGTTGAGCCAGGTGTTGAACAGGCGATTTTCCAAACAATATCCTCATTTTTCTCTGGAAGATGGTAACCAAAAGGATCCGTGTCGGCATTATTCCTGTTTTCTTTTGGTTGAGCTACAACCTCCCATAGTCGTCATCACTGACTTAACGGGTTGAGCACTAACAGGCACATCCTTGTGTATCTGTGTGCCATGCTGACTGTGTTCGGTAAATAAGGAGGACACGATGATCACGTTATGCAAAACCTGTGGAACATCTTATGAGGTAACTGGTGCCCATCCGGAACAGTGCGATATCTGCCAGGATGAACGCCAGTATGTCCCTGCGAGCGGACAGGAATGGGTCGATTTTACCGCCCTGTGTGCATCGCATACAAATAAGTGGAAGCAACACGACAG
>JAGZNE010000021.1:0-20589 GCA_018363825.1 Atopobium sp.
AGCTGGAGTAATAGGCATTACACACGAAAGCTGGACTTATGCGTCCTGGCTTTCTCCCTCCTCTCCAGCAACTTCTTCTTTCTTGTCTTCTGCCATAGAGCGAGAAGAACGGGCAGATCCAAGGTTATAGAGGTCTTTTGCAGATGGAGCAGCAGGAGTTTCTTCTGCAGCCTGAGGTGCCACGTACTCAGTTACCTCTGTAGAATCATCGGAGAAAGCAACAGAAGACGTAGCTTGTGGTGCGGCAGGAGCTTCTTCAGCAGAAGCGGTTTCTGGCTGCTCAGCCTCCTGGGTCTGCTCAGCTTGCTTACTCTGCTCAGCCGCCTCAGCAGCAGCCTTCTCAGCTGCCTCGCGCTCCTCCTTGAGACGAGCACGACGCTCAGCAAAGGTCTCCTGATGGTCAGTATCCTCGCGGTCAGCATCAGATGCAGCATTTTTGAGCTGCTCGGAGCGCTTGGGCTTCTCGTGAAGTGCATCCGCTGCAGGGTCAAGTAAGTCTGCACGGACAACTTTATTAAAGCCTTCTTGCGCGTTCTGGAACTGTCTAAGAGCACGGCCAAGCGTGCGACCCATACCAGGTAATTTATCAGGACCAAATACTAAAAATGCAAAGAGCAAAATTAGTACGAGCTCTGTTTCTCCAATGCCAAACACAAGCAATACCTTTCTGGAACAAACATAAACAAGCTCTTTGAACCGTTTCTCAAAGAGCTTGCAAGTTACCAAACCTACTTGCGAACGTTAAGGTCTTTATCGACCCCAAGAAGCGAAAAGACACGCTCCACGTTTTTCTGAGGATTTGCAACAACAAGCACAGAACCACTCTCTTGTGCTCGATGTGCGGCACCCACTAAAACGCCAATGCCCGTCGAATCAATATAAGCTACCTCAGCAAAATCAGCTTCAACTTCTTTTGCTCCATCGGCGAGCGCAGTATCCAAAGCATCGCGAAGCTCAGAGGCGTTTGATACGTCTACCTCGCCCTCAATGCGAATAATGGCCTTTCCATCTGTAATTTCAGAGCTTATCTCTAGTGCCATAACTCCTCCTTACTTAGTGTTATTTGAAGAGGTAGAGGTGTTTCCGTTTAATGCATCAAGAACTTTCTGCGCATTATCCCTCACACCGGCGCTATTATCGGAATCTTTCTCAATTGCCTTCTGCAGTGCCTCTTTTGCAAGATCTACTTGATCAGTAACACGATACATCATTCCCAAATTAAGCCAACCGTTAGCATAGTCTGGAGAGCGATCTGTTACTGCCTTAAGCGCCTCAACGGCACCCGTTTGGTCTCCTGCATAGAACTGCGCAATAGCCCTATCAACACGAACCTCATCAGAATCATTTGAAGCAAGATACGTATCGTACTCGGCAATTGCTTTGTTAATCAGCTGCAAAGACTGCTTCTGAACAGAGTCATCTTGAGAGGAGCTCTTAAGTGCCATTCCCCAGCCTAGATACGTACGAGCCAAATCAAGATGTGCTGGTAGATTATCTGGATTGGACTGAATAGCAGACTCTTTTTCTTCTGCCTGTTTCTGATAGACCTGATTAATAGCCTCAGGAGAATTCTGCTGAGTCTGATTCTGCTTTTGAGAGTTAGAGAAAATGCTGGCCAGGGAAGGCAACATCATAGAAATAGCAATAAAGAGCGAGAATACTCCAATAGCAATCTTCATGCCTGTAGAAGGACCTGGTTTTTTAGGAGCCTCATCGGGCTTGCGGTCCTTTGCCTTCTTTTTTGCGGTCTGGTTTGCCATAGCAACCAGCTCTTTTTCTGCCTTCTGTTCTGGTGTAAGTTCTGGCTTTGAAGTATTAGTTGGCATTCAACATCCAATCGCTTTTTTCTAAACATAACTTATCAAGATACGGCAGAATAGGCCTACTTTCAAAGGAAATACCAAAGTTACACAAGCTATCCCCAGACGCTCTGGCCACGATCAACTTTTGCAAGTCGAGCACTTACCTGTTTAACAGCAACAATAAACACATCGAGTGCTGCATCAAGCTCTTCCAACGTTGGGTAACTTGGAGCAATTCTGATATTAGTATCAAAAGGATCTTTACCGGCTGGCCATGTAGCTCCTGCAGGTGTCATGGTAACGCCCAGTTCATTGGCGCGAGAAACAATTGCGCGTGCAGAACCAACAGGACCATCAAATGAGACAAAGTATCCACCCTTAGGATGAGACCAAGTTGCAACGCCTAAATCTCCCAGACCCTCCTGCAATTTGCGTTCAACCAGTTCAAAGCGAGGTCGAAGCAGCTCGGCGTGCTTTTGCATATGAGCTTCAATACCTTGAGCATCTTTGAGGAAACGCACATGTGCCAGCTGTGAGATTTTCTCGGGAGAAACGCGAGCAACCTTGAGCGCGCTCTGGATTTCTTTAATGTCCGCAGGGCTTGCGGCAACCCATGCCATGCCTGAGCTTGGGAAGGTTACCTTTGCCGTTGAAGCAAAAGCAATTACCAGGTTCTTTTGAGCGCCACCTGCAGCAACCTCTGCAAGTGCATCAAAGATATTGAGGAGCTGAGGTGCTTCAGATTCTGGTACAAAGGCGTGAATTGCATAGGCGTTATCCCAGAAGATTCTAAAGTCAGGGGCTGCAGGTTTGAGGTTTGCAAACGCACGGACAACCTCATCTGAATAGGTGATACCGGTAGGGTTTGCAAAACGTGGTACGCACCAAATTCCCTTAACAGAGCTGTCGTTCTCAACAAGCTCCTTGACCACGTCCATATTTGGACCGTCTTCAGTCATAGGTACCGCAACGTTTTCAAGTCCGTAATGCTGTGTAATAGCAAAATGGCGGTCATAGCCTGGAGCAGGGCATAAGAACTTGAGCGTGGTACCCTGAGCCTTTGCAGCCGCCATCTGCTCTGCCCAAGAAGGCTGACCAGCAAGACCGTGGGTTACGGCATGAGAAATGATGTCGTGCATAAGGTTAAGGCTTGAAGAGCCATTTACAATGACCTGATCAGCAGGTACACCTGTGAGCTCTGCAGCGAAGGCTCGCGCAGAAGGAAGTCCCCAAGGGTCTCCATAGTTGTCTGCAAAAGAGCCGCTGTCAGTCAGGTCAGAACTGGAGTTCAGCTCGTCAAGCATAGGCTTAGACAGCGCAGTCTGTGCAGGGCTTGGCTTTCCGCGGGCCATATCAAGCTTGAGGTTTTTCTCGCCAAGTGCACGAGCTTCTTGTCCAATAAGCTCAAGAGCCTGGTTAAGTTCAGCATCGCTCATCTTTTGATAAGCGTTTTGCTCAGAGGTTGACTTTGGCTGGAACAGCTCGCGAGAAACTAGCTCAAACATGACACTCCCCTTTTCGATCTCTGCGTGATACAAAGTATAGGTGATTTGAAAATCGACGCGACAAGGAGAATCATGGCAAATTCTGCACAGCCTGGCATGCGCTCGGAGGCATATGGCGAGCTCCAGCACCTTGTTGATAATCTTTATAAGCGCAAACCTTCGGGCACAGTCACTAAGGTTGACGTGCTGATTCAAGCTGAAGTAGACGATCTTGAAGAAGATTTGCAAGAAGTTATTGAGTTGATTCCCTCTGGCACATATGTCCGCGCTCGCCTCTGCGATCAGATTAACTCAATTGTTACAGCGCACGGTTGGGGCTTTACCTACGGCACTGTTGAGTAACTATAGCTTATTGATTTTATATAAGTGATAAAATTGCATATATACAGGGTCTTTTTCTAACAAGTTGGAGGCTCGTCATGTATGACTCTTGGAAAGATTTTTTCATTAGCATCTTTGATAGAGGTATATTTTTTGATGCTTCTACTCCAATAGCTTATCTTATTAATAAGATAGTCAATATTTGTTTACTTCTTATATGGCTATTCACCATTGTCTTGATGTGTCTCTCTCCTGCAGGGCAAGAGGCCTCAATAGGCGGAGTGAACATTCTACGCGCCAGTTTTTTAATAACTTCTGCGTATTATTTTGTGGGGCTCTGCATTTTAATAGTCAGGGATAGAAAGAGTCGTACGTCTCATTAGGTTCATTCTTGTACGGCGTCTTCCCTTAAGCTACTCTGCCTTTGGCGCTTGTAAAACTCTGCGAGGTGTACAAAAAGTAGGCCCAAGATAGCTGAAGCAAATGATGCAGCAAGAACGGCTACTTTAGCTGCAAGAATCTCTCCTGCATCTGGGAATGCAAGGTTAGAAATAAGAATTGACATGGTAAAGCCTAAGCCACCCATCAGACCAACGGCTGTAATCTGAATCCAATCAACTTTTGCAGGAAGTTTGCAGATTTTAACCTTTACCAATAGGAATGTCACAAGAATAATTCCCAATGGCTTTCCAAGAACGGCGCCAAAGAATACGCCGTGAGCAATGTTGCTGTTAAGAAGCGCACCAAAATCTGCTCCCACGAGCGTAATCTGCGCATTAACAAACGCAAAGATGGGCAGAACAACAAAGTTCACAAAAACAGAAATGTAGTGCTCAACACGCTGAAGTGGTGGAGTTACGTGATGCATGACCTGCTCGATTGAGTTAGCTCCATGCGTAAAGTCATGCTGACCTAAAACGTGATGCTCATCATCGTAGTGATCATCAAGCTCACGAGCACGCCTAGAAAGCCAACTACCCAGCTTGCTCAGACGAACATCAGAGTGAGATGGCAAGAAGAAGGCAAGGAGAACACCTGCAAGAGTAGCGTGAATTCCTGAGTGATACATGCAAACCCAGAGCACCAAACCAACAAGCAAATACGGACCAGAAGAGTAAATCTTCAGGCGATTCATTCCCCACAAAATGACAAGTACTCCAAGAGAAGCTGCTAACCAGGCAATATCTGGCGTGTGACCATAGAAAAGCGCAATGACCACAATAGCCAGGATATCATCAGCAATTGCAAGTGTTTGGAAAAAGACCTTGGTTTGCGGACTAATTCTGTTGCCCAACAGCGACATGACACCCAGCGCAAAGGCAATATCGGTTGCAATTGGGGTTGCCCAGCCATGTGGAGCAGTACTTGCATTAAAAGCTAGGTAAATAAGGGCAGGAACTGCAACGCCGCCAACAGCCGCAAGCATAGGAAGCATAGCCTGTCTTGGCCTTCTGAGCTGGCCAACAGTTACCTCATACTTGAGCTCAATACCTACAAGCAAGAAAAAGATAGCCATGAGAAAGTCATTAACAAAGACTTCCAAAGCCATATGTGCATGAATCATTCCAAGCGAGAAACCCAATTCAACTTCAAGGATTTCTTTAACCACCTCATGAGCAGGAGAATTGGCAACAACCAGCGCAATCAATGCTGCAAGCACCATGACTGCTGCTGCAATGGTGCTGTTAGAAGTGATTTTCTTTAGAGATGAGCGCTGCTCAATTCTTCTAACTACAACGGGCTCTCTATAAATGCTAGACATTATCTGCCGTTCTCTCTTAGTGCCTAAATAGTAGTAAACGTTACGTTATGAAAGATTTTCTCGAGTTATATACCTAGTGTACCGTCTACCTACCGTTGAGGGCAACTTGTCACATCTCAAGAAAACGGGGTATATCTCCATGTAAAATGTAGGTAATAGAAAGTCAACGTTTAGCTACTTGTAGCACGTATATATTTGGAGCGAATAATGGACACTAAGCGAATTGCCATCATCACAGACTCAGGAACTAATGTCCCACCTGATTTTGTTGCTGAACACAATATTCGTATCACCCCACTTCGCATTAACTATTCTGATGGCTCTTCCTACGAGTCTGGCATCACCATCACACCAGCAGAGCTTGTTGCTCGCTTTGAAGAAGAGGTTCCAAAGACTTCGCTTCCTTCTCCTGAGGGCATTAAGGCTGCCTTTGATGACGCAAAAGCCGCAGGGTACGAGGGTGCTGTTTACGTTGCTATCTCTTCCGGACTTTCCGCTACCTGCGATACTGCTCGCATGATTGCAGAATCTATTACAGACTTCCCTATTTATGTTGTTGATACCAAAAACATTGGTATTGCTTCCGGCCTTATTGTTATTGAGGCTCAACGTCTTATTGAGCTGGGTCTTTCTCTTGAGGAGATTGGCGCCAAACTTGATCAGGCTTCTCTGAACACACGCGTATACTTCTCCGTTCCAAGCCTTGAGTATCTACGTAAGGGTGGCCGCATTTCTGAGGCAATTTATCGCATTGGTTCCATGTTAAACATCAAACCTGTTCTTACCTGCGATGAGAACGGCAAATACACCATTGCCAAGAAGACACGCGGTTGGCAGAAGTCTCTTGCAGGACAAATTGCCCTAGGATCAGCCTTTGCTCAGCAATTTGACCACGTTCATGTGGGAATTTGTTGCTCTGCGCCTAATATCATTTATTCCGAAATGGAAGCCATGATTAAAGAAGCAATCCCTAATGTCACCGACTTTAGGTATGTTGAGGCTGGCTCGGATCTTGTTGTCCATACGGGACCAGGCCTTGTTGGCTATGCCGTATTTGGCTACTAAAAGTTAATCGCCTCATGCAACTAAGAACAGCTGCCCACTCAGGCGGCTGTTTTCTTGTAGAGAGCACATAGGGCGAGAAGGGCTTCTCGCCCTATGCGTCTAGGGTTACAGCAATGGCTGATCCACGAAGAAGCCTTGGTCGTCAAGGAGATTGGAGCCGTCTGCTGCCTCAGTGGCAAGCTGATCGCAACGCTCGTTAAGTGGGTGACCTGCGTGGCCTTTGACCCACTTAAAACTTACCTCATGGTCTTCCATGGCGGAAAGCAAACGCTTCCAAAGGTCTACGTTTTTGACAGGCTCTTTAGAAGCCGTTTTCCAGCCTTTTCTAATCCACCCCGAGACCCATTTTTGATTAAACGCATCAACTACGTACTTTGAATCGGAATAGAGCTCAACCTGGCAGGGACGCTTAAGCGCTTCAAGTGCAACAATGACGCCGAGGAGCTCCATTCGGTTATTTGTAGTGGATTTATAACCCTGGCTGAACTCTTTTGTATGCTGCTGGCCGGAGGGATCGGTATATAGAAGCACGGCCCCGTAGCCACCAGGACCAGGGTTTCCTCGAGACGCACCGTCTGTATAGACTGTGACGTGCATATATGAGGTTGCAGCCTCCATACCAAATCTCCTCTAGAACGCGCCTCTTACGTGTTTACTTTGCCTCAGCCCAATTGGAGCCATAGCTGACATCAGCAATCAGAGGGACACGCAGGGTAACAACGTCTTCCATGGTCTCTTTTACCAACGCAGAGACTGTCTCAATCTCTGACTCTGGAACTTCCAAGTCAAGTTCGTCGTGAATCTGAAGAATCAGCTTTGACGCAAGACCCTCATCACGCAGGCGTTTCTCGACATTAATCATTGCAATTTTGATAATGTCTGCAGCACTTCCCTGCATAGGGTGATTCATAGCAGTACGCTCGCCAAAGGCAATGAGCTGGCGATTTGACTGATTGAACTCTCTAATGTGGCGCTTACGACCGTACATGGTAATCGCATAACCACACTCGTGAGCAGTACGGACGGAATCGTCAAGGTATGCACGGACTCCAGGATATGCGTCAAAATAGCGGTCAATCATCTCTTGTGCTTCCTTGCGGGAAATCTTCAGAGACGTTGCCAGACCAAAGGCCTGCTGACCATAGACAATGCCAAAGTTAACTGCCTTAGCACGGCTACGAAGTGCTGGCGTGACCTCTTCAACAGGCACGCCAAAGACGCGTGCGGCAGTTGCGGCGTGGAAGTCGGCACCAGAGTTAAATGCTGCTACCAGGTGCTCGTCAGCTGAAAGATGTGCCAGCAAGCGCAGCTCAATCTGGGAGTAGTCGCAGGCGAGAAAAACGCTGCCCTCGGGAACGGTAAAGGCAGTACGGACACGATGTCCCAGCTCAGAGCGAGTAGGAATGTTCTGCAGGTTTGGATCAGAGCTGGAAAGCCTTCCTGTTGCAGCAACGGTCTGATTGAATGTGGTGTGGATGCGCTTATCGCCACGAATAAGCGCAGGAAGCGCATCGAGATAAGTTGATTTGATCTTGGCGCGCTCACGATATTCAAGAACATCAGCAACAATCTGGTACTCCTGCGCCAGGTCTCCTAGAACCTTTGCGTTGGTGGAGTAGAACCCGGTGCGCGTCTTTTTAAGGCCGTAGGTTGGAAGTTTAAGCACGTCAAACAAGATATGAGAAAGCTGGCTTGGAGAATCCAAGTTAAAATCCTCGCCTGCTGTCTGGTGAATACTTGCCACACGCTGCGCAATATCTTCCGCTAGCTGGGCAGACTGCTGAGCAAGTTTTTGAGGATCAACGTAGAGACCACGACGCTCCATTGCGGCAAGGACCGGTAGAAGCTGCATTTCAAGCGCAGCAAATAGCTCATATGAGCCATCGTCTTCAAGCTTTTTAGTCAGTACAGGAACAAGGTTTCTTGCAGCTACTGCTCTTAATGCTGCTGCAGGGATCTCATCTGTAGGCTCAGGAAGCTCAGAGCCAAAGTACAGTTCAACCAAGCCATTAATATCAAAACTTGAACGATCAGACTCAAGTAGATAGGCAGCAACGCCTGTGTCAAAGAGGCGATCAGAATCAATGGTTTCAATATCCATCTTCTGTGGCTCAGACGAATCAACAGGGCTTACCTCGTGCAGCAACGCCTTGGCATCGTCTGCAGCTACATGGGCTTCTCGCAAAATACGCAAAAGTGCTGCGGTGGCGTTTTCACCCTCAAATTTGAGGAGTGCCTTTTCTGTAGACACCCAAAGTGTACGAGAAAGGCTAAAGAGCGCGCCAGCATCGGCGGCAGAGTCTTCTGCAACGCCGATCCATTCCTGGTTCTCAAGTGCAGCGGTCAGAGCAGCAGATGCGTCTCCTGCCTGCAAATACTCTGACGGAATAGGAAGCGCAGGTGTAGCAGAGGCGGTTTGTGCAACTGCGCCAGCGGCAGAGCCACCGGCCATGCGAGCAAGCCTTGAGGTCATGCCCGTAAAGCCCAAAGCCGTGAAAGCCTTGACCACGTCATTTGGATCAAACGTTGGGAACTGAGCATCTTCCAGGTTGATATCAAGCGGCGCATCAGTGCGAATAGTTGCAACCTTACGGGAGAGTAGCGCGTCATCAATATGAGCGCGAAGGTTTTCTCCCACCTTGCCTTTAACCTCGTCAGCGTGGGCAATAACCTCATCAAGCGAGCCATACTCAACAATCAGAGCAGCGGCTTTCTTAGGGCCAATTCCAGGAACACCCGGAATGTTGTCAGAAGAATCTCCCTTAAGGCCATAGAAATCTGGGACAAGCTCTGGCGTAATACCTGCGTAGAGATCTGCCACAGTCTCCGGCGTCATGATTGAGACGTCAGAGACGCCCTTGCGCGTAGAAACAATCTTGACGTTTTCTGTGGAAAGCTGGTACATATCGCGGTCACCCGTGAAGAGCAGCATCTGGTAACCCTCAGCCTCACCACGGCGGGCAAGGGTACCCAAGATGTCATCACCCTCCCAGCCTTCAAGCTGGCAGACAGGAACGTCCAGCGTCTTGAGCAGCTCTTTGACTATGGGAAACTGAGCGTGCAAAGCAGGGTCCATAGGAGGACGCTGAGCTTTGTACTGCGGCAGCATATCAATGCGAACCTGTGGTTTTCCCTTATCAAAAGCACAAATTACGCCATCAGGCGAGAAGGACTCAACAAGCTTGATAAACATGTTGAAGAAGCCAAAGAGCGCTCCGGTTGGCGTTCCATCTGGTGCTGCCATAGGCTGACGGATTGCATGGAACGCTCGATGCATGAGCGAGTTTCCGTCAATAACGGCAATAGTTCTGCGCGGTTTAGCTGCATCTTCTTTAGCTGACGTAGCGTCGTTTTGATCTGTAATATCAACTGGCATAGTAGTATCAGACATACCTGCTCCTCTTTGTTTGTGTACCTCTATTGTACTAAGACTTTCTTCGCTTATGCGCGCCAGAGCCTCCGGAAACAAAGCCCACGTCTCTTCTAGCGGCGACTAAATTTTTTGTAATCGTTATGTTTCTGTTTGCATCCTCGCCACCCTCTCAGTGGTAAACGTGCGAAAATAACAACCAACATAACGTGCTCAGCACGCGAGAAAACAGACTAACTGCCAGCATTTACCCACAAGGAGGGGCTGTGGCTCACGACAAAGTTTCTCAGGAATTTGGCTCACTTCTCTTTACCGACGCAGATATGCAAGAACGTCTGCCAAGGCCAACGTACAAGAAACTTCGTAGTGTCATCCAGGACGGCAAGCCGCTTGACCTCGACATTGCAAACGAGGTCGCGCATGCCATGAAAGAGTGGGCGCTAGAAAAAGGTGCCACTCACTTCACCCACTGGTTCCAGCCTCTCACAGGCATTACCTCCGAGAAGCACGACAGCTTTATGACTCCTCAGGGAAACGGCACTATTTTGATGTCCTTCTCGGGAAAAGAGCTGGTACAGGGCGAACCTGACGCATCAAGCTTCCCTTCTGGCGGTCTGCGTGCCACCTTTGAGGCTCGCGGTTACACGGTTTGGGATCCTGCAAGCCCAACTTTCATCAAAGATGAAGTCCTCTGCATTCCAACAGCATTTATTTCATACACCGGAGAAGCTCTAGATAAGCGTACTCCTCTGCTTCGTTCCCAGGTTGCCCTTGAAAAGCAGGCCAAGCGCGTTCTTGCACTTTTTGGACAAGAGCCTTCTCGCGTTGTTACAAACATTGGCCCTGAGCAGGAGTACTTCCTTATCAAAGAGGAAGACTTTGAGCAGCGCCCTGACCTTATCCTGTGTGGTCGTACCCTCTTTGGTTGTGAGCCAAGCAAGGGTCAGGAGCTTGACGAGCACTACTTTGGCGCCATTCGTCCAACCGTCAACAACTTTATGAAAGAGCTTGATGACGAGCTCTGGAAGCTGGGCATCCCTGCAAAGACCAAGCACAATGAGGTTGCTCCTTGCCAGCATGAGCTTGCACCCGTCTTTGAGCAAGGTGCACTCGCTATTGACAACAACCTCCTGACCATGGAGAAGCTCAAGCTTCTTGCAACTCATCACGGTCTTGCCTGCCTTGAGCACGAGAAACCCTTTGAGTATGTCAATGGCTCTGGTAAACACGACAACTGGTCGCTTTCTGCAGACAATGAGAACCTACTTGAGCCTGGTGATAAACCTGGCGAGAACCTTCGCTTCTTGGTCTTCCTTGCCTGCCTTGTTGCCGCCGTTGACTCGCATGCAGATCTCCTGCGCATGTCAGTTGCATCTGCTGGAAACGATCACCGTCTTGGCGCAAATGAGGCTCCACCTGCAATTGTTTCAGTCTTCCTAGGTGCTGCGCTTTCTGTAATTGTTGATGACCTCATCACAGGCTCCGATGTCCACGGCGCAAAGCGCACTCGTATGGATCTGGGCGTACCAACACTTCCTGCAGTTCTTAGGGACAACACAGACAGAAACCGTACCAGCCCCTTTGCGTTTACTGGTAACAAGTTTGAGTTCCGCATGTGTGGCAGCCAGCAGAATCTTTCTGACCCTAATGTTATTTTGAACACCATTGTTGCCGAGCAGTGTGACCGCTTTGCAAATGACCTTGAAGACGTTTCTGGGGAGAACTTCACTAAGGAAGCTTTGAGCTGGGTTATTGACACCTTTAAGGCTCACGAGCGCATCCTCTTTGAGGGCAATGGCTACTCAGGCGATTGGGAGAAACTTGCTGAGGAGCGCGGCCTTCCAAACCTCCGTACCACCCCTGAGGCACTCCCTGCAATGGTTGCTCCAGAGAACATTGAGCTCTTTGAGCGCTACGGCGTTCTTTCTCAGGCAGAAGCACAGGCTCGCTACATTGCAAAGGCTGAGCAGTATACCAAGGTCCTTAACATCGAGGCTCGTACCATGCTGTATATGACGCGCCACATGTACCTGCCTGCCCTCTTTACCTACTCAAGTGATGTTGCCTCTTCAGTTGCTGCTAAACAGGCTATTGGTATCAAGAGCGTTGCAGAAACAGAGATTGTTGAGAGGCTCACTGCAGGTATTGACGAGATTTACGCAGCTACCAACAGCCTTGATGAGATCAATACCACAGCTCACCAGATGAAGGATCAGCCTCAGGAGCAGTGCGAATACTACTGCAATGAAGTTCTTCCTGCCATGGCCCGCCTGCGCAGCGCCGTTGACTCCATGGAGCTCATCTGCGGACACGACTGGTGGCCAGTTCCTAGCTACAACAAGATGCTCTTCTACGTCTAATTCTTCACTAAGAGCTTCTTGGCGAGAAACCCGGTCTTCTCGCCACTCCACCTATAAAGCAAAACGGCTCAGTTTACCTGGGCCGTTTTTTGTATCCAAACTCATAAGATGTGGCAAAGGTTATGCGTTGATCAACTTACTGTAGGTAGCGTGGACGTCTTCAAGCTTGATGAGATTGCCTTCTGCATCGGTTGGAGCAGGAGCTATCTGCATTGATTCACTTACTACTGTCAAATTCAGACGATCTGCATACCAAGGCGTTGGTGTTCCCTCAATAACTGGCGAGAAAAACGAGTCCATTTCTCCCATGTGTTCAGCAGAATCTCGTTTGGTAATAAATTCCTGCCATAAATACGCTGAATACGTATGTTTTGACCCCTGACATACAAATGACCTTATCGTAGAGAAATAAGAAGTGCCTGGTAGAATAACTGAAAGATTATCAAAATCGTCTTTAGTAATTGCCCTATACGCAGCGCTCAGCGGACAAACACAAGCCCTATACCTGCCAAATCCTGTGTCTCTAATAGCTTGATGGGTACTCTCAGAAAATGCGTCAACATTTTCAAACAAACTTTGGATAATTTGAGTGCCTTTATCTAGACCATACTGTCCTAAAAAGAGCGATTCAAACTTCTTGCCCGTATACGTAAGTGCGGGGTCAGGAATAACATACCTTCCACGCAGGCCATCTGTAAGAAGATCGGTCCATTCGTGAGGACGCAAAATCTTTTTCTCATTAAGGCGTTCTTGATTTACCAGTAAAACCAATGGATCTGCAGCGTAGGCATACCAGTGTCCGTTGGCGTCAAAAAACTCAGGGCGCACGTACTGGTCTGTTGAAGAAACTTCAAACGGTTGACAATATGCGGAAGTCTCAAAATTTTGCATAAGAGCTTCGCTTGCCAAGAAAATGACATCGGGTTTCTCAAAACCCCAATCAGTACCAGATTTGGTATCAGAAGTTTCAGACTCCGAACTCTTACCAGAAGTATATGTTTGCTGAATAAACTCCTGAATTTCTTCCTCCGTTGCCTCACCCACCGTAACAGGCATAGAAAACATTCTTGAATATATTTCTACCAGGGGCTTTACCGCATCTTTGGAAGTACATAAAAGATTGAGGGAGCCCTCTCGTTGCGCAAGTTGAATAAGCGCTCGAGCGTAGCCTGGAACTTTTGAATTAAGCTGTGGAGGAAGAAGCTCCTGCTGAACATAAGAAATTCCTGGACTCAAAACGTTTGCTACCGTAGCTATTACAGGTGCAGCAACCGCCGAGACAGCCAGAATAATAAATGAGGTTCTTGTAACAGAAGTGGCAGTTGGTGGAGTGATCTTCTCATCAGGGTCTTTTGGTCCAAAAGTTTTATGCATCTTCTGGCGCAGACAATCTGGGATAAACTTCACGCTACCTCCTTACCTGCTACATAATCCGTCTGGTCAAACAGATTTTATCCAAAAAAGGCTTTTAGTCCAATCAGGATAAGTACTATACCGCCCACCATCTCGGCACGGTCCCCCAGAAGAGAACCAAGTTTTTTGCCAATGAACAGAGCAATGGTGCAGAGAATTGCAGTAATAATGCCAAAGAGAGCCGAGGCAACCAAAATGTCTACACTATGTGCCCTAAAACTTACCCCAACAGCAAATGCGTCGATTGCTGTAGCAACAGCTTGAAAGAGCAGCTTTCCATAAGAGAGCGTCGTAGCGCCTTGCTGGGCTTCTTCTTCGTCTTCCTCAGAAGCGTCTTCTTTGAGCGCCTTATAGCCGCTGTACAGCATGTTTGAACCGATGAAGCCAAGGATGACTAAAGAGACCATTCCTGCATACTTCTCAATCAATTCTGCTGCAATGCCGCCAACAAAATAACCGGCAAGAGGCATACCAAACTGAAAGAGGCCAAAGAAAAGAGGCATGCGCATAAGGCGAGAAACCCTATGGTCATCAAAGGCAAAAGTATTAGAGATAGTGACAGAGAATGCATCAGTTGCAAGCGCCACACCAAGCAGTAAAATTTCCAGTAGACCCATGTGTGAGTTCCTAGGTATCATTAAATCTTGTAACACAAAGATGAAATTTTAACGCCTATGAGCGTTTTTCAGCTACTCTTATACTGAAAAACTACAAGGAGTGTTATGCCTGCTTTAATAACCCACTATCTGTTTGGTGCAGAGGTGGTTAATGATTTGCCCAAAGAGCTCATTGCCACTGAAGCTGAGGTTAATGCATTTTTGCTCGGAAACCAGGGGCCTGATCCCTTCCTTGCACGTCATCTAGCCTGGCCAAACCACTCACTTGCCTGCAATAGGCTGCATCGTCGTATGCACGCAGGCCATATTGTTGACGCATTTTTATCCATTCGCGATGGGGTTTCTCGCCTCCCGCAGAGCGACATGCCAGCTGGTCGTGCGTTTGCGCTTGGCCTCTTAGCACACTACGCACTAGATAGGATTGTCCATCCATTTGTGTATTCCCAGCAAGATGCACTGATTGAGGCGGAACCATCTCTCAAAAATGCCTACAGAGAACTCCACCCTATTATCGAGACAGACTTAGACTCATACCTTCTCTGGCACATGCGTCACACCACCGTTGAGACGTTCCCACCAGCTGAGGTGCTTGAAGCAATTGAATCAACCAAGCATGTTGGTGGCGCACTCTTCTCGCAAGTAGCGCTTCAGGTATTTGGCCTTAATGTTGGCGTTGGTGAGTACGAGAAGGCCCTTCAGGATTACGCCCGCATCTACCACACTGTAGAGCGTACTGATCCTAAGTACACCACCAAGCTTCCTGACGTTTTGTATAAGACCGAGAAGTTCATGCGTCCTTCAAACAATTCATACGTTGCCGCAATGGCTCACCGTATTGTTAAGACCGAGGACTTCCCTACGGCAAACCTCAAGCGTCTACCTTGGAAAGAACCTTACACCGGAGAGATTAAGACTGAAAGCATTCTTGATCTTATGGATGAAGCTCGTGAGTTCTACAAAGAGCTTGTTCAGGCAACTATCTTAGGTCAAAGAATCACCCTGGAAGAGCTGGTCGACGGTATCAATTACATGGGCAAACCCGTTGTAGAAATGGTTGATGACGAGGACTAACTCGCAGCAAAATACAAATGCGTTGAGCATTCAAACACGTAAGAGAAAAGCGGCTACCTTTGAACTGCCTCCCATTTCTTGGACACGAGAAATAGGAGGCAGTGCAAAACACACCTAAGTCAGATAATCTGTCAAAAAGACGTATACATGACGCAGAAAATATCTAAAACATGCAGAATATCTGACTTAGAAGTGTAATATGCCTGCAATTGAGCAGAATATCTGACTTAAGTGTGTTCCTTAGGTGCGGAATTTACCGATAGTTAAATTTCTTATATAAGTCTATTCATATTTAAGCATATTAGACGAAGTTTATGCATAGAGATGCATATCAGGTAGTGCGACCGCCTAGCTGCCTGCTATCTTAATTAGGAACATGTCGATTCTTCAGCAGAACATAAGAAAGCTGCGCTATTTTATGCGCCAGGCCTAAAAGCCGACGCTAACACGCTACAGAATCATAATCACCCGCATATGAACTGCCTCCCATTTCTTAGGTCCAAGAAATGGGAGGCAGTTCACTTGGTAGCCGCCTTATTACTAACGCTTATCCACAATCTAACGCACGCTATAAAGATGCATGCTGTAAAAACGCACGCTATAAAGATGCATGCTGAAGAAGCTAGTTTTACAGAAGTGCTTCTTCCCATGCAGGCTCTTTAAATCCAAGAAGAATGGTATTACCTGCAACAACTAAGGGGCGCTTGACCAGCATGCCTGTGGTGGCAAGCAAATTATAGGCATCGCTATCGCTCATACCTGCATCAAGCTGCTCCTTGATGTTATTATCGCGATATACCATACCTGAAGTGTTGAAGAACTTTCTGATAGAAAGACCGCTCAGTTTGTGCCACTCAGCAAGCTCTTCAGCAGTTGGATTCTCCTCTTTAATATCACGCAGTGTATAAGAAACACCGTGCTCATCAAGCCATTTGAGGGCTCTCTTACACGTAGTGCAGCGAGAATAACAAAGAACCAAAATGTTTTTATCTGCCATAGCTTTTCCTATTGGATAGATTATCGATTGCATAAACGCAAACTATTTTGAGTAGAAAGCAATCCTAAAATCAATACTCCTAGGGATATGCCATAGAGCATACCAACAAATAGATCATTAACGTTTGATGCCACATTCAGGATGATTGCTAAAATCAAAAACATCATTCCAAGAGAAACATACTTGTTTTTTATTAGTTTCATTTGGTCGTCTCCTTTTTACTGATAGTAACAAGGTAGTATAAACCATCACTTTGTTATTGAACATGTACATTTATGCAGGTGCCTGTCCTGTTTCAAGAATTTGCTGAAGCGCAGCCTCATCAAGTACGGGAACACCTAAGCTTTCAGCCTTTGTAAGCTTAGATCCCGCAGCCTCTCCTGCCACTACAAAGCTTGTCTTTTTAGATACAGAGCCGGAAACCTTTGCTCCCATGGCTTTAAGCTGGGCGCCAGCCTCATCGCGTGTGAAGTGCTCAAGAGTTCCCGTTAAAACAAAGGTAAGTCCAGCAAGCGTCTGAGGAAGCTCATTTTCTGACTTCTCTTCCTCAAGCACCACGCCTGCTTGACGAAGACGCTCAACAACGGCAACATTTTCTGGTATCGAGAAGAACTCGTGTACAGACTCTGCAATCTTAGGACCAATACCTGGGATTTCAGCGATCTTCTCGACAGGGGCTGTAGCAAGCGCCTGGATAGAGCCAAACTCCTGGGCAAGGAGCTCTGCAACGTTAGCGCCAACATGCCTCATGCCAATACCAAAGAGCACGCGGCCAAGACCTCTTGTCTTTGATTCCTCAACCTGTGCCATAACTTTCTTAGCAATAGTATGACCCACGGGAATGCTATCACCAGAAAGGTGATCTGCGGTATCAGTATCGTAAACACGGCCCGTAGGCATGCTGGACAGCACCTCTTCAGTAAGCTTATCGTAGAAGTCGGCTACATCAGAGAGAACACCCTCTTCAACCATGCGGTTAATAAGCTCGTCACCAAGGCCGTCGATGTCCATGGCCTTACGGCTACCCCAGTGAATCAGACGCTCAACTGCCTGAGCGGGACAATCAATGGAGACACAGCGGAAGGCTACCTCTCCCTCTTCTTGAATAACAGGGCTACCACAGCTTGGGCAGGTAGCTGGCATCTGGAACTCAACAGCATCTGCAGGTCGAAGACTCAAAACTGGTCCTACAACCTCTGGAATGACATCTCCTGCCTTGTGGACAATGATGGTGTCACCCTCGCGCACATTTTTACGACGAATCTCGTCAAGGTTGTGGAGAGTTGCGCGCGCAATGGTAGAACCCGCAACAGTAACGGGATCAAACTCAGCAACAGGTGTGAGTACGCCCGTACGACCAACCTGAATACGAATTTCTCGCAAAACGGTCTGCTTTTCCTCTGGTGGGAACTTAAATGCAATAGCCCAACGAGGAGCGCGAGAAGTAAATCCTAGAGCTTCCTGGCCAGCAAACGAATCAACCTTTACCACCACGCCATCAATGTCGTAGTTAAGGTCTCCTCGCTGCTCAAGAGCTTGCGCACAGAAATCGTGAACCTCCTGAGCACTCAGGCAACGACGGGCATGAGGATTAACATTAAAGCCGCAGCTACGAAGCCAGTTTAAGAACTCCCACTGACTGTGAACATCAAGAGGACCCTCATCGGCCACCGCGTAGATAAAGGTCTCGAGGTCTCGATGAGCGGTAATCTTTGGGTCCTTCTGACGCAAAGATCCAGCGGCTGCATTTCTGGGGTTAGCAAAAGGCTGTTTACCAGCAGCGTCCGCGTCCTCATTTAAACGAATAAAGGAGTGCTTTGGCATGTAGACCTCACCGCGCACCTCAATGCTCTGGTTAAGACCCCTATTTTCAACCTGCTCAAGACCTGCAAGTGCAAGTTCTCTTGGTACGTCAGAGATAGTCAAAACGTTTGCCGTAACGTTTTCTCCCGTACTACCATCACCTCGTGTAGCAGCACGTACAAACTGACCGTCACGATACGTGAGCGCAACACCTAAGCCGTCAATCTTAAGCTCACAGGTATATGCCACAGGGTTTGTAGGTGACGCACCAAGAGCCTCATCTGTCCTGGAAAGCCATGCATCCAGCTCCTCTAAGTTCATGGCGTCGTCCATGGAATACATGCGCGCGGCATGCTGGACAGGCTCAAACTGCTCAGAAACGTAACCACCTACGCGCTGGGTATAGCTATCCTCAGTTACAAGCTCTGGATATGCTGCCTCAAGCTGCTGAAGCTCAATAAGAAGGCGGTCAAACTCAGCGTCAGTAAGCTCTGGATTATCAAGGGCATAGTAGGCGTATGCCGCATGGTTCAAGATTCTATTGAGCTCTGCCGCACGAGCGACATCTTTTGGCGAAAGTGCTGCCATTACAACTCCAAACATAAAAACGTAGGTGCAAGAAATCTTGCACCTACCAGGTATTTATTTGCGTCCTCTTAAGGTTCTACCAAGGGCCTTAAGGGCTTCTCGCCTTGCGCTGCCATATGGTGCAATAGGGTCAATAATCTTGCGCAGAGGACTTGCATCAGAAAGCGCGCGCTCGTGGAACTCCGTGACATCTGCATCATTTCTAGCGCCTGGCACCATGTCCTGAATAATAACCTCGTAGAACGGAGTGTTGCGCGCGTACTTCCAGAAATAGGACGCCATGTCGCAGCTAGCGTTCTGCCAAGGCTTAATAGCACCAGCAAAGTGAACAATCTTTGGGGCACGACGTGCTGCCTGATAGTCATCAAAGACGCTATTTGGTGCCATTGGATAGAGTTTCTCGGCACGTCCAAAAATGTTGTGTGTCACGTTCCAGTCAGCGGGGAGATAGACAACGCGACCCTGGCACTCACTGTTCAGAATATCTTGATCGTTGTAGATAAAGATTGGATTGGATGCAATGCGCAACCATTCTGGAACAGTGTGATAGCGGCGCAGTTCAGCGGTATTAAAGACCATAACTCCCGCCTGGAAGTACGCATAAGGATTCTTGAGGTTAAGCACGTCAAGGCTGTACTTCATACGGTCTCCACCGCGGACGTTAAGGTTTGCCAGATAATCAATATCAAGCGTTGCGGCAATAAGATTGTTGCCCATTCTTACATCATACAGTTCAGCAACATTACCGTTGACCACAAGGTCAGAGTCAAGATAGACAACCTTGTCGTAAGCAGAAAGAATATCTTGAGCCAAGAAACGGAAGTATGTCTCAACACTAATGTGAGCGTTATTAGTATCTAGCTTGTAGTCTTTGACCATACGCCACACGTTATAGAACGTAATACGAGCATTCTTATAACGCGAGAAGTACTTCTTAACCAGCTCCTGCTTTGATCCGCCAATATTGGTGTTGAGAACGACCACATCGTAGAAACGGTTAGGATCGGCGTTTTCAAGCATTGAACCCATAGCGCAGGTAAGAATTGGAACATAGTTGTTGTCTGCTGCAAAAACAACAGGAACAACGTTCTGACTTGCAATCTCAGGCTTCTCTTCAAAGAGAGGAATAAACTTCTGACGAGGCTCTGGATTAGTAAAGTGAATGCACTGAAGCTCTTTTACCTTCCAGTTTTTGCCCTCTGTACGCAGCATATGCATACGCCAGATATTAAAGAGACGCTCAGTCAGATGACCTGGGGTTCTTAGGGCCTCTTTGCTATAGGTGGACATATCAGTACGGGCAGTCCACTCGTCTACAAGGGGGAACACCCATGCTGCATAGCGATCAAAGAGCTCTTTACGCATGATATACATGTTGCAGAAGCACTGCTGATGACCGTTGAGAAAAGCGTTTACGTCCTCTGCATACTCTGGATGACGCTCAACGATAAGCGCAGCCATGGTATCCATATCCTTTGGATGGAGTAGCGGAGCGGAATGGTACTGCTCAAGAGGTGTATTAGCGCTTCCAGGGAATTTGCTAATATCCTTTACCCCAGTGGTAATGAGGTCATAGCCCTCAATGCACTGAGCAATGGTCTGATCATCAAGACCATATTTCTTGATGGCATCCTCATCAATGAAGTCATCCATAACCTCACCAAACGGATTTTCTGGATAAACCGTATCGGTAAAGTTGAAGTAGCGACGATAATGACCAAAGCCAACATAGCGCGCATTGGTGATGTTCTTCCATGCCCAATACTGTGTAGTCATCTCACAGTACATGGGGTTTTTCTCGGTAATGGTATCGCCCTCATCGTCATGGAGCATATACGTAAAACGATTGGTCTTCTGGCCTGGTCCTACCTGGATAGGCTGAAGGTAATTACTTGCGGGAACATCAACATCTTTA
>JAGZNE010000022.1:0-19901 GCA_018363825.1 Atopobium sp.
AGAGCGCGAGCAGCGTCGGCGGCGGAGTCAACAGAGATACCACGTGGGAAGAGGACAGCGCCGGTGGTCAGCATAATAAACCAGGTGATGACCTCGGCCAGGACTGCGCCGGCAACATTGTCTGCACGCTGTGCGGGAATGTCGCTGGTATCAAGGTTCTTCTCGACAACATTTGATGCAACCAAGAAGATCATGTACGGACTGATGGTAGTACCAATATTTGCAACCAACAGAGAAATGTATGACGGTTCAGCGGAAGGCTGCGGAATGATGGTGACGCGCAGAGCCTCGCCCCAGTCTGGTTGAGCAAGCACGCCAGCCACCACGTATGTGACAAAAATGCAGCTAATTGCCAGCAAAATCTTCTCGATGCGGCGGTACGATCCGCCAACAGTCAGAAGCCACACCATCAGGGCGCTGATAGGCACCGAGACGTACGTTGGGATGCCAAAGAGCTCCATACTGGACGCAATACCTGCGAATTCGGAGAAGGTAACAGCAATGTTGGAAAGCAGCAGCGCACCCATTGCCAGTGTGGACAGGCGGATACCAAAGCGCTCGCGCACCAGCGATGCAATGCCTTTACCGGTAACACAGCCCATTCGAGCTGCGGTTTCTTGAACCACAATCAGCAGGAAGCACATGAGTGGCACGGTCCACAGCTGCGAGTAGCCAAAGGTAGCGCCCGCGCTGGAGTAGGTTGCAATGCCACCGGCATCGTTACCAGCAAATGCGGCGAGAAGACCGGGACCCATTGCCATCAAGATGTACTTGAGACTGTTTTTGTTGACCGGAGCCTTCTCTTTAGATGTGCGTTTGCCCAGTTCGACAACGCTTCCGTCGCTCGCAGTAAGCTGACCAGCCGCGTCCTGCTCTGCAGCTACTTCCTGCACTGCAACCGCGTCCTGCTCTGCAACCGCGTCCTTTACGTGTGCGTTTTCCTGCGCCATTTACATCACACTCACAAGCGAGAGAGCGTAAGAGAGGACGAAGAATGTCACCACCGAAAGGCTCATAGAAATCAGGGTAAGCGTGAGACCTGAGGTTTCCTGGTTTTTCTCGTCACGATGGCGAAGAACAGCCAAGAAAATTGGGGTTAGCAGGAAGGAGATGAGCGTAGAGCCTGCTGCTGCACCAAAGATCTGAATAATGGTCTGGTCAAAGAGCGCGGCGTAGAATACGCCTGCATTTGGATCATAGGGATGGAACAGAGCCTCTAGCAGGGCATGGGCTGCGGCACCAAGGATGCAAATGAGTCCGCTGACCAGAAGACCCAGTAGAAGCGAGCGGAAGGCAAAGCCCAAGATAGAAGGAGACTTCTCGCTGCCAGGATCGTCTGTGAGGAAGAAGTTTGTCACGTAGTTGACGGTATTCTCGCTCAAGTTCAGCGAGATTGGCATGGTAATAGTGCAAAGAGCTGCGAAAATACCCATGGTTGGATTAGATGTTGCAGCCGTTCCTACAAAGGCAGCAATCACAACGGAAGCAACCCAGAACAAAAGCCAGAGGTTACGGTGGAGGAACCAAATAATATTGCGGCCACGGTCACCAGAGTCGGAATCGCTCCTGCCGCCACCAACAATCTGCAGGTCCTCAGCGTGCTCCTCTTCAAGAACGTCAAGGGCGTCGTCGACGGTAACAATACCCAGCAGGCGGTTGTCATCAGAAACAACAGGCATAGCCAGCAGGTTGTATTTTGCAATGTTTCGAGCAACATCCTCCTGGTCGTCCTCTGGTGAGGCGGTGACCAGGTTCTTATTAGCAATCTCCTCCAGACGAGTTTCTGGCTCGGAGACAATCAGGCGGTTCAGCGTAACGGTTCCGGACAGGCGGCCATCCTCGTCAGTAAGGTAGAGGTAGCGGACGGTCTCAAAGTCTTCGTCCAGGTTGCGCAGGCGATCAAAAGCGTATGCAACGGTCTGGTCTTCAGGAACAGAAAGCGCCTCAGACGTCATAATACGGCCGGCGGTGTACTCACGGTATCCCAGCAGCTGCCTAATAGCGCGCTGCTCCTTAACGCCCATCAAGCGCAGGAGCTTCTCGGCACGGTCATAGCTCAGCTCGGAGACAAGCTCGGCTGCGTCGTCTGGGTCCATCTCGGACAAGATGCGAGATGCTTCTTTTTCGTTCAGGCCACCGATGAGCTCAACTGCCATGGCGTCGTCGTTGAACTCTGCCATTGCGCCGGCGCGCTGCTCGTCATCAAGCTGGGCAAACACCTGGCTGCGCAGGCGAGAGTCCAGGCGCTCAATAATGTCAGCAACGTCAGCAGGGTGCAGCTCGTCCAGCGTTTTGTGGGAAACGGAGAGCTTAACGTTGGAGAGGTCGCGCTCGACCAGGTCCATGTAACTCCACGCAATGATGCGCTCCTGCATGGGGTGGCCCATGGCGCGCGCAATGCGCGTGACCAGGTGCTCTAGCTGGGGAGAAAGGCTGCGCAGCAGACCGCGTGCGCCAACCTCTGCGCCCAGAAGACGCAGCTGCGTTGAGCTAGTGTCGGAAAGCTTGAGGTCGTTTACGCGGACAACGCGAATGCCGCGCGTATCAACAATCTGCTTGTTCAGAATATCTCTGGCCAGAAGAACTTCGTTTGGCTGCAGGTACGAGAAACGAATCTCAGTTGAGGGCACCTTAAGCCTGATGACGTCCTCATCATAGGTATCAACATACTTGCGCCAAGAAATCATCATTGGCGTGCGGCCAGGGCCCATAAAAGCAAGGGAAGTGATGCGAGGAAAAACTTCTCCGGTAGCAATTCCAAGGTCGGAGACAGAACCGATCTTCTCGCCTTCTGAATCTAGAACCGGATTACCCATTAACTGGGAAAGATAAATCATGTGTGCTCCTTACATGCGTCCGAAGACTAAAGCGTGGCTTTTGGCGAGAAACTCCGCGTACTTGCCACGGGGACTGCATTGCGATTTCACCCCTCACGGTGCAAATCGGCACACCGCAAGAGGTCAGCGACTGTGAGGTCGAGGTTTCATGCTGACCTTTCTCTTCAACCAATAGGACGTGAATTGTGCTTGCGAGAACAATTCACAGATGTAACTATTTTAACGATTTTCTCGCGAGGCTGTAAAGACTCTTCACATAATCTAGCTGCTCGGATTTGGTTGTAGCCGGCGTACGAGAAGTACGCAAACAACGGTCAAGCGGCATACGAGCAGCGCACGACCAGTTCAATCAGCGAGGCAACGTGGCGCACAAAAAAGCCCGGTACCTGCGGAATGCAGATACCGGGTTGTACTGGTACAAAGTGTAAACGAAACAGCTCTTAGAACTGTACGTTTGGTGCCTGACGAGCGGACTCGTCGGTAACCTGGAAGCTTGTACGTGGGGAACGTCCACCAGCAAGAAGGTTGTTTGGGAAAACAGCGATGATGTTGTTGTAGTTCATGACAACATCGTTGTAGCTCAAGCGAGCATAGCTGAGGCGGTTCTCGGTGTCAGTAAGCTCTGCCTGGAGCTCCAGGAAGTTCTGGTTAGCCTTGAGCTCTGGGTAGTTCTCAACAACAGCAAACAGGTTGGTCAGAGCATTGGAAAGAGTGCCGGAAGCCTGCATCTTCTCTTCAGGAGTGCGAGCGTTTGCGACTGCAGCGCGAGCAGAAGTAACTGCCTCAAAAGTCTTAGACTCGTGAGCTGCGTAACCCTTAACGGTGTTGACCAGGTTAGGGATCAGATCGTTACGACGCTGAAGCTGCGTATCGATAGCTGCCCAAGCGTTGTCGCACCTGTTGCTTGCGCGAATGATGCTGTTGTGAATGCTAATGGCCCAGAAAACCAGAAGGACAATAACTACAACTGCGGCAATAATCATGCTAAATCCTTTCAATCACTGACAATCCTGTGTCAGCCATCCATTTGGACAGGTTAATTATACCCAAAAGTAAAAATCTAAGGCGTTTTTAATTAAAGCTTTTAACTTGCTAACGAGTCTTTTGGTAAATGGAATGCTCGCCCACACACTGGCGAGAAGAACGTTGAGCTAGAAATGACGTGGAATGGAATGGAAGTTCTGAAGGTAAAACGTTAAGTTGAGGTCCGCCAAAAAATGGCGGAGAGGGAGGGATTCGAACCCTCGGAACGGGGACACCGCTCAACGGTTTTCAAGACCGCCGCATTCAACCACTCTGCCACCTCTCCAAAGCGGTAATATCCTACCGCATAATTCATTTTTTTGCGAGTAGGGGATTTAGCAAGTTAGGTTTTGCTTCATAATTAAATGAAGACAAATTAGTGTCAGAGTCATGAAAGATTTACGTCAGAATCGCGACAGATAAGCGTCAGGTTCGTGACGAATTCGCGTCAGAGCTCCGTAAGATTTACGGCAATAACCAGACAAGAGAGGAGCAGCTATGAGCGACGAAGCGCAAGAGCCTTTGACCCCACAGGCTGCTCTTGATCAAAAGTACATGAAACTTGCTCTTGAACAGGCAGAACTTGCAGCACAGATAGGAGAAGTACCTATCGGTGCAGTTGTAGTGTGCGATGGAGAGGTTATTGCCGTTGCACATAATCGCCGCGAGATAGATAACGACCCTTCTGCACACGCTGAGTTTCTCGCCATGCAAGAGGCTTCAAAAAAGCTTGGCCGCTGGAGGCTTTCGGGCTGTACGGTTTACGTAACACTGGAACCTTGCTTGATGTGTGCAGGGTTGATGGTCAATGCTCGTATTGATCGCTGCGTGTTTGGCGCGTTTGATCCCAAGGGCGGCGCAACGGGCACGTTGTTTGACGTGAGTGGTGATCCAAGACTCAATCATGAGTTTGCAGTCTCAGGCGGAGTATTAGCAGACGAAGCATCTGCACAGCTCAAAGCGTTCTTTAAAGAGCGTCGTAAAAGCAAAAGTTTGGAAAAATAAGAAGTCTGGAAGAACTATTTAAAAGATATTTTGATTCCAGCAGCGTTTATCAGCAAAGCTTCCAGACCAATGAAGATTATTACAAGAATGAGCTTTATAGCCATTGAGATACTGAATACAAAAGATAGAGACGCGCTTACTAATAGAAATAATGCAAATACAGAGATTGTAATCAAAATCAATTTGTCATTACTTTCAGCGTCCTGAGCCTGAACTGCGTCTCCTTGGATATTTTCAACAGTTATATTTTTATTAAAGACTATGGAAAGTGTGATAAAAGAATTTATAAGCACGAGGAGAGCATAGAGATACCAATAGTTGTAAGAAACGAGAAAATAAAGAAAGCAGCCAGATAATGCAGTCCTAAAAAATGAAACCTTACCTGTTCTATAAAATGAATGAAGACCTGCAAAACCGCCAATAAGGGCTAATAACCCATAGGCTAAGTAGGGCTGGTATTTGCTCAAGGTTGGTTGTTTAGATAAATCCCTGACATCCGTCTCAGCCATAAGAGCCTCCAAAGTATGCAATAAATACTCTTATAAATTAGTAAAATAATTTATAAGAGTATTATATCACAATATGGAATAAATATCATAAAATGTTCTTTGAAGAATGGACTGTAGGTTTTTAAACCACCTGGAAAATGAAGAAATCAAGGTAGTGGCTCTCGGGAACACCCCAAAGAATTGGGTGGTCAGGAGCTTGCTGTCGCTCTTCAATTTGTTTGAGCTGCACGTTGGTATGATGTGCTGCCTCGGCAATTGCCTGGGCAAGAAGATCTCTGGTCATGAAATGTGAGCAGGAACAAGTTGCCAGGTAGCCACCTCGGGGTAACAGTTTCATAGCCGCAGCGTTGATTTCCTTATAGCCACGCATGGCGCTGCGGACTTTGTCGCGTGTCTTAGTGAATGCGGGTGGATCCAGAATGATGAGGTCAAACGGACCTCCCTCTGCTTTGAGCTGAGCGCGGTCTTGCGCTAACTTTGGTAGATATTCAAGAACATTTGCGCAGGTAAAGTCCATACGGTCTGCTAAGCCGTTGAGCTCCGCATTTTGGCGCGCAAGATCAAGGGCAGTTTGGCTGACATCTACACAGCGGACAAATTCTGCTCCACCAGCTGCGGCGTTAAGACCAAACGGACCAACGTGGCAGAAGCAATCCAGTACACGACAACCTTGTGCAAGCTGACGAACTGCTCGACGGTTGTATTTTTGATCCAAGAAAAAGCCGGTTTTTTGGCTGTTCTCCAGGTCAAGGTTGAATTTGAGTCCGTTTTCGGTTGCAAGAACATGAGTTGAAGGCAGGGAAAGGAGGTTTTCTGCAATCAAGCCATTCTCGTCCGGTGAAGAGCCTGTCCACCAGCCTTTATATTGCGAAAGTCCCTCTTTAAGGCGAGAGGGAGAGTCATTTCTTTCGTAAATGCCGTCGATTACCTGACCGTCTGCAGAGAAAACCTCAAGAAGCAGTGGATAGATAGCATCACGCAGATGCTCCATGCCAACGGTTCCTACCTGAGCAACAAGCACATTCTCGTAGCGGTCAACGATTAAGCCAGGAAAGCCGTCGGCCTCAGAGAAGATGACACGGCAGCAATTGGTGTCGGGCTCAGTGCCTGGTAGAGCGCGGTTTCCCATAGTGGTTTTGCGGTGTTCCCACGCCCAGCTAATCTTGCGACTCCAAAATGCTTCGCTGAGCCTATCGTTGGCGTTTCTTGTCACAATTCTGACGCGAATCTTACTCATTTCTGACAGAAGACCAGTTCCCTGGTAGGTGCCGTTCTCTTCAAAGACATCAACGATGCAACCATTTTGAGCACACTCGCCACTTTCTGGAGATGGCTCCATGCGAATGACCTCGCCCTCAAAGACCCAAGGATGTCCGCCCGCAAGTGCGCGAGCAGCTTTCTTGGTGATAATAACCTGCGGATAAGGGCGGAGTTGCTTCATGATGGTCCTTCTCGCGAGAAACGCTGATAAAAGGCTGGGCGTTTGTGTGTGCCCAGCGTCGATGCTCAAAAGTTACAGAATCAAATTGCAGAGAGCCATAATGGGGAATATTGCCTGTTTAATGGCTGCGGAGCGTTTATCGGGAGAAGTTACATAGAGAAGAATTGCGGCAAATGCCATTGAACATACAGCAAAGATAACAAGCGCTTTACCTGCTGGATTTCTGGTAGCCATCAAGAAGACGCCTACGAAGACCTCAATGGCAAGAAAGAGATTGTAAAAACCCTGGTTAAAAGCTATTTTTTCGGTGCTCTCTGCCTCTTCTTTTGTCATGTTAAAGGCTTTGAGCGCACCGTCAGAAGTCCAGGCAAATGACTCAAGATAAAAAATAACCACATGAAGAGCTGCTGCTCCAAGAGCAAAAATTACACCAACGCCATTAAAAGGGCCCATTTTGATTCCTTTACTGTATGAGCTGACTGCATCTGATTATAGATTACGTATGTCGGCCATATCTGCCGCCAAATCCAAATCCTTTGCCTCTTGATCTTGAGCCCGAGAACATCGAACGCGTGGTCTTGGTGGTAGAACGAGAATCCTGAAGCATAATGCGTCCCACGTCGTAAGAAAAACCAGGTAGATCCCATGTAGGAATGAGCGCTTTTGTAAAGTATTCAATTTCTCTGAGAGGCGTGACCTCGTCTGGTCCCATAAAAGTGAACGCCTGACCTGCGGCTCCTGCACGGCCTGTTCGGCCAATGCGGTGAACATAATCCTCAGGGTCAAGCGGCACGTCAAAGTTAATGACTGCGTCAATGCCCTGGATATCAATACCGCGGCTCATGACGTCAGTTGCAACAAGAACCTGAATGGCGCCACTACGGAATCGCTCCAGCGCTCTTGCGCGAGCTTTTTGCGGACGGTCCGCATGCATAACGTCAACCTTGAGACCTGCGGCTTTGAGATTTTTGTAAATGCTGTCAACGCGCGACTTTGTCCTACAGAACACCAACACACGCTCTGGCGCAGGATCAAACGAGTCGATAAGCGCCTTTAAGAGCTGCGGTTTTTGTCCCTGAGTGACCGAGCATAAATGTTGCTCGATTGTTGCCGCAGTCTGTCCGGTTCTTGCAATCTCAATGCGCTCTGGATCTTTAAGCAGCGCGTCTATAGTCGATGTGATTGATGCGGGGAGCGTTGCCGAGAAAAGCAGCGTTTGATGCGCTTTGGGCAGCTGCTCCATAATGCGATGAACGCTTGGCCAAAATCCCATGTCAAGCATACGATCCGCCTCGTCGAGCACCAGTACCTGGATGTTCTCAAGGCTTGTATGCTTCTTGTCGAGAAGATCTATCAGGCGGCCAGGTGTTGCCACCAGTACATCGCAACCTTTTTGCAGCGCGGTTATCTGGTGCTTGTAGCGAGCGCCACCGGTAACAATGACGGCCTGCTGACCGGTGGATGCGCAAACGCTCTTGGCAACGGCATCAATTTGAGCAGCTAGCTCTCGCGTTGGCGTGATGATGAGCGCGCGAGGATATGTATTGCGTTTGGCGTCGCCTCGCTTGGCGTTATGCTTGGCGCCGCGTCCGGCGGCCGCGTTGGGTTTGGCGCTCGCGTTAGGCTCCTTGGCATTGGGTTTCTCGGCCCCACCGGGTTTCTCGACAGCAATGCGTTGCAGCGTAGGCAACATAAACGCCGCAGTTTTACCCGTTCCAGTCTGTGCAGACGCAACAACATCTTTGCCCGCCAGGACGGCGGGAATTGCCGCGGCCTGCACGGGAGTGGGCGCGTTAAACCCAAGTGTTGTTACGCCTGCCAGAATTTGCTCGTTTAGCCCGAGCTCGGCAAAAGTTATTTCCATACAAACAAGTATACTTATGTGCAACGATTAGCTAAAGGAAGTTGCCATGCCTATTAATATTCCAGATGGTTTACCAGCTAAGAAGACGCTGCAAGAAGAGCGTATTTTTGCGCTTGAGGAAGAAGTTGCAGAACACCAGGAGATTCGCCCGCTGCGCCTGGCAATTTTGAATTTAATGCCTAAGAAAATTCAGACCGAGACACAGATTCTCCGCTTGATTTCAAAGTCTCCTATACAGGTTACGTGTGACTTTATGCGTATCTCTTCGCATGAATCTAAAAACACCGCTGCGGACCATCTGGTTACGTTTTATTCAACTTTTGATGACTTTAAAGATAAAAATTACGACGGTTTGATTATTACCGGCGCTCCTATTGAGGACCTTAAATACGAGGACGTTGATTACTGGGATGAATTCTGTCGCATTGTTGACTGGTCTCAGAAACACGTCTTTTCCACCATGTACCTGTGCTGGGGCGCACTAGCTGGCCTGTATTACTTGCACGACATTCCCAAGAAGATACTGGGCGCTAAGCTTTTTGGTATTTTCCCACAGCGTTTATGCGATGAGTATTGCTTTCTCACCAATGGATTTGACGAGGTACATTACATGCCGCACTCTCGTCATGCCGCAATTGAGACATCAGCTCTGGTAAACCATCCTGAGCTTGCCGTGCTTTCTGAGGGATTTACCAGCGGACCCGCACTTCTCGCCACCAGAGATTTCCACGAGATTTTTGTAACCGGTCATTTTGAATATGATCGCGATACGCTTGCAGAAGAGTATTGGCGCGACTTCCACAAGGGCCTGCCTATTCGCCTGCCAGAGAATTACTTCCCTGATAATGATCCAGAAAAGCAGCCGCTGTTTACCTGGCGTGCGCACGCAAACTTGCTGTATCGCAACTGGATTAACTGGGTGTATCAGATGACGCCATACAACACAGACGAGATACCTGCGGCTATTACAGATCTTCGTCAACGTGTTTCCGAGGCTGATCCTGACGCAAGGATGACCGGTAGGTTCTAAGCAGGCATTTGCACGGTGACCGAATTGCCAGCGCTTGTAACTGGTTGGACGCCATCAATATCATAAAATAATTTATTGATACACGCGTATGAAGCTACGTGTAGAAACACGTATAGAGAGGATACGTTGATGAAGGTTGTAATTGCTTCAGATATTCACGGCGCTGCCGACTATTGCGAGAAGCTCATGCAGGTCATAGAGGAGGAGCAGCCAAAGTACGTTTTGCTTCTGGGAGATCTGCTCTATCACGGTCCTCGCAACGATCTTCCTGCAGATTACGCACCAAAGCGCGTTATTGAGATGTTGAACAGCATTTCCGATAAGGTCATTGCGGTCCGCGGAAATTGCGAGGCAGAGGTTGACCAGATGGTTCTGGACTTCCCCTGCATGGCTGATTACAACATCTTGTTTGATAAGGACCCAAAGACAGGTAAGCAGTTCACTATCTTCTTTACCCACGGTCACGTCTTTGGCCCTGGCATTCACAACAGCGTTGATAAATGGCCTCAGACGCCAAGTATGGACGCGTTTGTGTACGGCCACACTCACAGAAAAGTGAACATGCAGAGCGCTGACCACCCAGAGGTCACCGTGTTCAACCCAGGTTCTGTAGGTATTCCAAAGGACGGCACTCACAGCTGCGGAATCTACGAGGACGGCGAGTTTAGGCACGTCATCCTGGGCGAGTAAGTCTGTGTTGTCCACACGAAAAAATGGCGAGAAGATCGATCGGTCTTCTCGCCTTATTTTGTGTCGCTGCGTCAGAGGTTTAGTGCATAGAAATAGTCATGAACTCATAGCCATGTGCATGTCGCGAGATGGAATATTCAAACGCACGACCATCGTCGATATAACCGATTTGCTCAACCTCCAGGAGGGGGTCGCCCGTGCTAATTTCTAGCCTCGAAGCCTCAACCTCAGTAGGCATGACGGCTCTAATAACACGGTGTGCATTAGCAATTCTAAGCCCAATTTCGCTCTCAATATAGTTGTAAATTGAGTGCTCCAGATGAGCCTTTTTAAGATTGGGTACTAAGCTGATAGGCATGTAGGTATACTCGATGACCTGCGCAATTCCTTCAACAAGCCTAACGCGCACAATTCTATAAACAAAATCTTCGGTAGTAATATCAAGAGCTTTAGCAATGTATTCAGAGGGTCGCTCAACTTCAAAGGTGTAGACCTTTGATTTGACGCGCTCACCTCGGGCGGCGTGTTCAGCCATGAAGCCTTCCATTTGACCGGAGACCTCTTTACTTGGCTTAATCTGCGTTCCTTCTTCCAGCTTTTTGACAAAAGTGCCAGAGCCTTTGCGCCTGAAAATAAGCCCTTGCTGTTCAAGAACTTCTAATGCCTTGTTAATGGTAATTTTGCTTACCTCATATTGCTCACAAAGCTGAGCAACGGAAGGCAGACGAGAATAAGCAGGATACGTGCCTATAGCAATATCAGTTTTAAGATCCTGAACAATCAGTTCGTACTTATTCATGACACCTCCTCAGGTAGCAAAATTTTTACTTTGCATTCTATCTGATTTGCATTAGTATACTACTTAGAAAATCTAACATATCTGTTTTATAAAGTTGACATGTTAGGTTTAATACGTTTGAGAAAGGATAGGCATGTCGTATCAGTTGCCTGAGAATTTCTTCTTTGGTGGGTCAATGTCTGGCCCACAGACTGAGGGTAAATGGCAAGACGGTGGAAAGCTGCCAAACCTTTGGGATACCTGGTCTAACCTGGACATCCACGCATTCCACAATCGCGTTGGCTCCTATGCTGGAAATGACTTTACAGAAAGAATGGAAGAAGATCTTCAGCTTCTCAAGTCTCTTGGCTTGGATTCCATCCGCACTTCTATCCAGTGGAGTCGTTTGCTGGACATTAACGGCAACCTTAATCCAGAGGGCGAGAAGTACTATCACCATCTTTTTGCTGTTGCTAAAAAGGTTGGTATTGAGATTTTTGTAAACCTCTACCACTTTGACATGCCTGAATACCTCTTCAACCGCGGTGGCTGGGAGTCCCGTGAGGTTGTTGAGGCATATGCGCATTACGCACGTATTGCTTTTGAAACGTTTGGAAAAGAGATTCGCTATTGGTTCACTTTTAACGAGCCAATTGTTGAGCCAGAGGTTCGCTACACATTGGGCGATTGGTACCCCTTTGTAAAGAATTACTCTCGTGCCCGTGCTGTTCAGTACAATATTTCACTTGCTCACGCGCTTGGTGTTCGCGAGTATCGCCGCGCAAAAGCAGCAGGTTTTATGCTTGAGGACTCTCGCATTGGCCTCATTAACTGCTTTGCACCACCATATACCAAAGAGAATCCATCTGAGGCAGACCTTGAGGCACTACGCATGACCGATGGCGTCAACATTCGCTGGTGGCTTGACCTGGTAACTAAGGGAGAGCTTCCACAGGACGTCATTGATACGCTGCAGGACCGTGGTGTTGACCTGCCTATTCGCCCTGAGGACAAGCTCATTCTTGCCGATGGCGTAGTGGATTGGTTGGGTTGCAATTATTACCACCCAGAGCGTATCCAGGCTCCTGCAAAAGATACTGACGAGAATGGCATTCCAAACTTTGCCGATCCCTATATTTGGCCAGAAGCAGAGATGAACGTTTCCCGTGGTTGGGAGATTTACCCACAGGGTCTTTACGACTTTGCTATGAAGGTTCGCGATGAGTATCCAGAGCTTGAGTGGTTTGTTTCCGAGAATGGCATGGGTGTAGAGCGAGAAGATCTTAAGAAAGACGAAAACGGCGTAATTCAAGACGATTATCGTGTTGATTTTGTCCGTCGTCATCTTGAGTGGATTGCCCGTGCAATTCAGGACGGCGCAAAATGCCGTGGTTATCACTACTGGGCCATCATCGATAACTGGTCCTGGGCAAATGCCTTCAAGAACCGTTATGGCTTTGTTGAGGTGGATCTGGAAGATGACTACAACCGTCGTCTTAAGAAATCAGCTGAGTGGCTTAAGCAAGTTGCCACTACACATATAGTTGACTAGAAACTCGTGAAAGGAGTTTGTTCATGGCAAAAGATAATGGCCAGGCATCGTTTCTAGATAAATTTGCAGAAGTTTCTGCAAAAGTAGGTAATCAAGTTCATTTGAGGAGCCTGCGCGATGCATTTGCAACTGTCAGCCCAATTTACATTTTGGCTGGTATTGCAGTACTGATCAACAACGTTCTGTTCCCACTCATCTTTGCAAATGATCCAGTTACCTTGGCTAATTTCAAGGTTTGGGGCGCAGCAATTGCTCAGGGCACTCTGAGTTTCTCGGCAGTTATTCTTGCAGGCATTATTGGTTATTGCCTCGCTCGTAACAAGCGTTTTGAAAACGCAATCTCTTGCGTTGTTATTGGTATTGCTGCACTTATCATCATGATGCCTCAGAGCATTGTTGCTACTGCAGGCGCTGTTCTTCATGCAGCAAACGCCGCTGATGCAGCAGCTGCAGCAGTTGCACTTCCTGTAGCTGATGTTGCTAAGCTTCTGCCAACCGGCTATACAGTTACCGGCGTTGATGTAACTGGTGCTTTCTCCACTTCCTTCACCGGTACTAACGGCCTCTTTGGTGCAATCATCATTGGCCTGCTTTCTACCACCATCTTTATTAAGCTCTCCAGCGTTAAGCAACTGAAGGTCAGCCTTGGTGAGGGCGTTCCACCAGCGGTCGCAGATTCTTTTAACACCATGATTCCTATGATGTTAACCCTGACCGTCTTTGGTATTGCTTCTGCTCTTCTTGCAGTTTGCGCTGGTACCGACCTTATGACCATCATTGCAACAAGCATTTCCGCCCCACTGAAGGGCCTCATGAATGCTGGTCCATTTGCAGTCATCATCATCTACACCTTTGCAAATCTGCTCTTCTGCCTTGGTATTCACCAGTCCACCATCTCCGGTGTTCTGATTGAGCCAATCCTGACCATGCTTATTGTTGACAACATGGCAACCTTTGCAGCTGGTCAGCCAATTCCTCAGGACCACTACATGAACATGCAGATCATCAACACCTTTGCTCTGATCGGCGGTTCTGGTTGTACTCTGATGCTGCTTCTTGACACCTTTGTCTTCTCCAAGAACAAGGCTTCTAAAGACGTTGCAGCACTTTCTCTTCTCCCAGGTATCTTCAACATCAACGAGCCAGTTATTTACGGTTACCCAATCGTCTTTAACCTTCCTCTGATGATTCCATTTGTTCTTGTTCCAGATTTGTTCATCGGTCTGACCTACCTGCTTACCAACCTTGGTTGGATTAGCCCTTGCGTTGCAATGGTTCCTTGGACCACCCCAGTCTTCCTGAGTGGTTGGCTGGCAACCGGTGGTGACGTTCGTGCTGTCATTTGGCAGGTCGTCGAGGTTCTTCTCGCCATGGCAATTTACCTGCCATTCATGAAGATCTCCGAGCGTGCACAGGCCAAGCAGGCTGAGGCTCTTGCAGAGAACGCTCAGGATGCAGAGTAGTTTGTAAGCTTATAATCTGAGTATCACTTGAAGCCAGCCATCGTATTCGGTGGCTGGCTCATCAAAAGGAGATCACATGAAAATCTTACTTGCTTGCAACGCCGGAATGTCCACCAGTCTGCTTGTGCAGAAGCTTCAGAAAGAGGCTGCTTCTCGCGGTTTGGACGTAGAGATTATTGCAAATCCTCTTAATAAGGCACTTGAGCTTATCGATGGTGCAGATGTTTTTTTGCTTGGACCTCAGATTGCGTATGCAAAGGCAGACGTTGAGGCTGCAGCAGGATCTACTCCTGTAGCTGTTATTCCTATGGTTGACTACGGCAGGATGAATGCTGCAAAGATTCTTGACGACGCACTTGAGCTTATTAAATAAGCTGTAAAAGATTTTCTGAGCTCCCAGGTGCTCACGAAAAGAGTATGGGGTAAAAAATGGCTTTAGAAGACGGCATGACTGCTACGCAAGAAGCAGCCTTTGAGATTATTGCTACCGTTGGAACAGCAAAGTCAATGTATATTGGCGCTATCCAGAAGGCAAAAACGGGCGATATTGAAGGCGCACGTGCAGATATTCTTGCTGGTACAGAGATCTTTAATGAGGGCCATAGCACGCATCTGAACATGCTGCAGCAGTCCGCAATTGATAACAGCAACGTTGAGTTCTCGCTTATCTTGCTCCACGCTGAGGACCAGCTTATGCAGGCCGAGTCTTTCCGCATTATTGCTGAGGACTTCATTGACGTGTACGAGAAGCTCCTTAACAAGTAACTGGCGAGAAAAACATGTGTGCAGAGACGCTTCTTGGTGGTATTGAGTTTGGCGGAACAAAGATTGTTCTTGCCACGGGTGCACCAGACGGTAAAATTTGCGAGCGTGAGGTCTTTCCCACAACGGCACCAGAGTCTGTTTTGCCAAAGATTGTGGACTGGTTCAAAGCTCGCTCTATTCAGGCTCTAGGTGTTGGCGCATTTGGCCCCACGGGAGTCAATCCTGACCTGCCTAGCTACGGAAAGATTCTCTCGACTCCTAAGCAAGGTTGGCGCAATTACAATCTGTTGCAGGCGTTGAAGGATGGGCTGAACGTCCCTGTTGGATACGATACTGACGTTAATGCAGCCTGCTTGGGAGAAGCTGTCTTCGGCGCAGCTCGCGGCCTTGATAACGTTGTCTACCTGACAGTTGGCACCGGAATTGGCGCTGGCGTGCTGCTTGAAGGAAAGCTCCAGCACGGCATGCTCCATCCCGAGGCTGGTCATATCCTTGTTGAACGCGAGGCAAATGACCCTTGGCAGCAGACCAAGTGTCCCTATCACCAGAACTGCCTTGAGGGGCTGGCATCAGGTCCTGCTATTCAGGAGCGCTGGGGACTTCCAGCTGTTGAGCTTACCGAGAAAGACGAGGTATGGGAGCTTGAGGCTGCCTACCTTGCAAAAGCTCTGAGTACGTACGTGATGTGCTATTCACCTCAGCGTATTATTCTGGGCGGAGGCGTCATGGAGCAGAAGCAACTGTTCCCGCTTATCCAGCAGAAACTTGTTGCGTACCTCAACGGCTACATCAACACTCCAGAGATAGAGGACATACAGAATTATGTTGTTCCTGGAGGTTGCGAGGGAAACCAGGGCATTCTAGGTGCTTTGGTGCTTGGACAGCGCGCGCTTGGTGTGTAATTAATTGGCGAGAAGAGCGCCTGTCGTGTAGAACAGCGTTCGCTTTGTAAACAAATGGCGAGAAGATCGATCGATCTTCTCGCCATATTTTGTGCCTTGTGACATGCGGTTTTCTAGTCAGCGTTACTTCCTAGAAAGTGTGTCAGTATTCCAGGTGCTGCTCTGAGAGCTGATGGTTACGGTTCTTCCACCGTTGGTAGAGGAGAGGGTGAAAGGCTCGCTTCTGCCACTGACCTGGCCGTTGAAGTCAAGTTCAAGCTTTGACTCGTCACCGGTCCAGGTGCCACGAACTTCTGGCTGACCACCAGTGCGCCAAATGACCGTGCCGTCCTTCTGAATGACAACCTCCATCGGCTTGCCGTCGGTGCCGGTACCGCTATAGGTGCCAACCCATTTTTGAGCTTTTTTGCGGTCTTCTTCGGACTTCTTGTCTTTATCCTTCTGCTCTTGTTCTTTTTTGGTCTTCTCAGCCACGCCAGATTTAAGAGTTTCACCCTTCTTTATCTGGTCAGATACGCGAGAGTGGTATGAATCATAGGTTGAATTGTTGCCTGTGTCGTCTCCCCAGATAATTTTCTCGTGCTCAATATCTCCGAGAAGAGCCTGCAGCTCAACAAGCTTATTTGCCACAGACTTTTGATCCATAGTATTTGCGGTATCTGTGTCGTTGAAGCTGTTTGCGGTTAGTCTGCGCTTGTAGTCGGCCTCGAACCAGTCGCGAATGCTCTTCTGTCGGTCAGAGATTGAGCTATTCAGAACGTTGATTCCTGTATCGTCACTGCCATTAGGCATGCGGAACTGTCCGTTCTTCTGATCAGTCTGAATCTGCTCTTCAATTTCATTGAGTTTCTCGTACTGGTTAAGAAGTTCAACACGACTACTGTCACTGCGAGGATCAACGCCAACGCTCTCTATCTGTTCCTGATAGGTTGCAATGCGCTGCTGGACGGCGCTGCGCTTGGCCGCGTCGTCTTGGTGGGACTGAATGACCCAAGCAATGGCCAGTACGCCTACAACCAGAACGGCTGCAAGCAGGCCAAATGCAACTTTGCGGAGTGTGTCCGAGCCGTCCTTGGTTTGCTTGCGCTCAACGGAACTAGGTCCGCTTGAAACAACGGTGAACTGCGAAGGGTCGAAGTGCGAAATAGCAGTTGAATCAAGGTCATCGGCGGTGAAGACGTTGATGCGATCTGGGTCATTAATGAAGGTCGTAGTCTCCTCGTCTGCAGCGTTGGAGTTTGCGATTACGGTGGGGTCTGCGTCAGCATCTGCGTCAGCGTCTGCGACGGCGTCCGAGTCGGTGACAGCGGTAGGCGCCTCATCTGGAGCGATGTAGGAGTCGTCTGCCGATACCTCTAGGAGCGAGGTTTCTGCAGCAGTGGCGTCTTCGTCATCGATTGGATACTCTGCCAGGACAGTTGCGTCTGGATCAGTTGCGGTTTCAGCTGGCTCATCAGCTTCTGCTGGTGCGATGACCTCGGTGGCTGTGGTGGAGTTGTCGGGTGCGGTTTCTGGTGCGCGTTCTGTGGACTCGGCGAGCGCATCGGGTTTCTCGACGTCAGCAGCGTCTGCAACGTCTGCGGCGTCCGCGACGTCAGAAAGCTTCTGTCCGCAGTTGGAACAGAACTTTGCGTGATTGCTAATTTCAGCTCCGCAGTTGGGGCAATTCATAGAGTCGCTCCTTAAATCGCCAGTTAGACTCAGTGGCTTTTAATTACACTGGGTTACTATTGTAGCGTTAACAGGAGAAACGCCAAAATGTTTTTAGTTTTGAGGGCGGCTACGCGCGTTTAGTGACACGCGATGTAAATCCGCTTCGCGTGTTCAGGCTCGCTGCTTAGAGCAGAGAAACGCCTGCTTCTGCGCAGCGGTCTTCGGTCTGCTTGTCCCAGATAGATGCCTGCACCTCTCCGACGTGCGCTTTTTCTAGCAGCAGCATGCAAAGACGACTCTGGCCGATGCCGCCGCCAATGGTAAAGGGCAGCTCGCCGTCAACGAGCATCTTGTGGAACGGCAGCTCAAGGCGGTCCTCGCATCCAGCGATTGCCAGCTGCGACTTAAGCGCCTCGGCGTCAACGCGGATGCCCATACTGCTAATCTCAATCGCAGAGTCCAGAGTCTCGTCCCAGAACAGCAGATCACCATTGAGTGACCAGTCGTCGTAGTCGGGAGACCTGAAATCGTGAGGCTGTCCGGAGTTTAGAGCGCCGCCAATACCCACGATAAAGGTGGTTGGATGCTCGCGAACAAACAGATCTTCTCGCTGCTTGGGCGTCTGGGTAGGGTAGAGGTCCTCCAGATCCTGCGAGGTCACAAAGGTAACCTCTCGGCTGAGCTGCGTGTTAAGCTGCGGATAGTGCCACTTGAGCTCGTCTAGTGTGCCACAGATTGCCTCGACAATGCGACAGACGGCGTCTTCCAGTGTATCGGTATTGCGCTCGTCCCGCGTGATGATGCGTTCCCAGTCCCACTGGTCCACGTAAATGGAGTGCAGGTTATCGGGCTGTTCGTCGCGACGGATAGCGTTCATATCGCAGACCAGACCGCGACCGACGGCAAAGTTGTAGCGCCAGAGTGCATAGCGTTTCCATTTTGCGAGCGACTGAACTACCTCGGCGTTCTTGCCTACGTTTGGCAGATCAAAGGCAACAGGATGCTCGACACCATTGAGGTTGTCATTCATGCCGGTAAGCGGGTCAACAATCAGCGGAGCAGTGACGCGCGACAGCTTCAGCGCAGCGCACAGCTTGGTCAGAAACACGTTCTTGACCTGCTCAATTGCTTTCTGAGTATCGTAAAGCGAAAGGCTTGAACGGTAGCCCTCTGGAATCTTGGTCATGTGGTCTCCTTGGAAGAGAGCGCTAAAAATTCGGTTGCGCTGATTTTGCCTTCTTTCCACAACCCTTTGGCGAGAAACCCGTGTGATTTAACCGTTTTGTCAAAAAGACAATCGTGCGGCAATTTTCTACACATGGTAACTGCAGCTAAATAGGACATCGAGCGCGGATTCGTTGCAACATAACAGCCGTCAAAAAGATTTCTCAAAAACTTTTGAAAAGTAAGTATAGGGTAACTTACTTTGGGAATATAACAGTTAACTAGTAATCATTACTAGTTACTAAAGGATATATCTAATAGAAAGGTGTTAACCATGCTAAACGATAAGCTCAACGTTCTTCTCGCTAACTACGCTGTTGAGGCCCACAAAATTCACAACTTCCATTGGTATGTCAGCGGTCCTTCTTTCTACAACGTGCACACTGACCTCGACGAGGTTTACGGTGCAATGTATGACCAGCTTGACGAGGTTGCCGAGCTCATCCTGATGAACGACGGCTCTCCACTGGGCTCCATGGATTCCTTCCTCAAGAACGCAACTCTTTCCGAGGCTGCTGAGGGCTTCAAGAATCCTCAGGAGATTTACCAGGCGATTCTTGCTGACTACGAGGCAATTCGTGCATTCGCAGCGGAGATCAAGAAGGACGCAGATGCTGAGGACAACTTCCTTGTTTCTGCAGCAATGGACGAGCACATTGCTCTTCTCTCCAAGACTATTTGGATGATTAAGCAGTCCAACAAGTAAGTTTGTCCTTTGGTCGGTGAGCCTCTGGGCGCCAATAAACATGGTCCTTGGAAAATGGCCAGGTTCTTGGCAAACAACCAGCTAAACGTTGTGTTTCTTTCTTTCCCTTATGAAATGAAAATGCCGTCGGGTTTCCGGCGGCATTTTTCGTGGGCGCATAATTACCCGGGTTTTGAATCAATCGACACTGAAAAATCCGCAAGGCGTTCCGCAACCAGGTCAACTGTCCAATGTGGTGGACACATGACCGCATTTCAATGACTACTATCTGCACTGTAGTAAGTGTTCTTGTTCAAAAAGGCGTTTAACAGGCAAAAGACACATCAAACATAGGAGGAATTATGTCTTTAACACGTCGCGAGTTCATTTATGCAGGTGCTTCTAGTTTGTTCGCCCTAGGATTGGTAGGATGCGGAAACAGCAACACAACATCCACGTCTACCTCTGATACACAGAAGG
>JAGZNE010000023.1:0-19330 GCA_018363825.1 Atopobium sp.
CTGGCTTTACGTGCTGGAACTCAACGATGGTGTAGTACTTATCGTTAATCTTAAGGCCAAGGCCGTTCTTAAAATCTGCGGTGCTGATAGTTGCCACGTCTAACTCTTTTCACTCGATAAAGTCGCGAGAAGAACGTGAATTTTCAAACTACCCGCGACACGTATATGCATGTTGGATTTTATCAGTTTCACGCCTTCCGTGCTGGCGGCTCTTGTGAAAATGCAAAATTTGCTTACTTCTTTTTAATAAAACTCTCTTTAATAAGGCGAGGAAGCTGTGGAATTGCCATAAGTCCGTGCTTAAAGACAAACCAGAAGTTTGGAGAACGCACGAGTTTCTCCTCCCCTATATAGGCGCGAATTGCCCTCAGTGTTGCCTTGTTGTCTCGCGTAGAAAACGAATAATTACCATTGCTTTTAGTAAAAATGGCAAAGCGAGAAATGCTTTTGGTGCGTCCCATAACTGAGGCAGCCACATGATCTATCTGATCCCAGGGAATCTGAATGTAATCTTCGGGATTTTTTTGGTTGTAGAACTCAAAGGCCTTGTTGCCAATAAGGATATCGCCATACGTAGCTAGCCCATGAAATGACGTTGCCTTTGCGGTGAAGTCAACCGTACTGTTTTGAGACTGAGCCATACAATCCTTTCAAAAAATGGGTCGCACCCATTATAGAGCGCGACCCATATTCGTGCGACTTTAAGTACTAGAGCGTACGCTTACTCATTACATAAAGCCAAGGAGTCGACCAATAATACCAACGGCAAAGAGAGCCAGGATGATAGCAATTGGAGAGACCTTCTTCTTAAGCAGTGAGCAGCAGAGCAGTGTCAGACCAACAGCTGCCAGTCCAGGAACAAGGGAATCAAGGTTGGACTGAAGTGTGGTTACCTTCACTGGATCAAGACCGTTTGGTCCAAGTGCAGCGTAAAGCTTTAATGCCTGGTGCATTCCCTCTACTCCTGAAGGAATGCTTGTCCAATCAATGTAGGCACCTGCCTGCTGAGGAATGGTAGAAACAACTGGGGTAAATGAAATTGAAACCCAGCGCTGTACCAGGGCGCCAATGATAAACATACCAAGAATAGAAGCACCCTCGGTAATCTTGCCCAGCATGCCGCCAGAAAGATCGGAAGAGATTGAGGCACCTGCCTTGTAGCCAAACTCCTGGGTGTACCACAGGAAGGAAAGGCGGATGACGTTCCACAGAACAAAGAAGAGAATAGGGCCAAGTGCAGAACCACCAGCGGCAATAGATGCGCCGAGTGCTCCAAGAATTGGACGGACAGTAAACCAGAAGACTGGGTCACCAACACCGGCCAGAGGGCCCATCATGCCTACCTTAACGCCCTGAATTGCAACATCGTCAATAGGCTCACCGTTAGCACGTCCCTCTTCCAGTGCAAGGGTAACGCCCATGACTGGTGCAGAAACATAAGGGTGAGTGTTGTAGAACTCAAGGTGGCGCTTAAGAGCTGCTACCTGATCTTCTTTGTTTGGATAAAGCTTTTTGATGGCTGGAATCATTGAGAATGCCCAACCACCGTTCTGCATACGCTCGTAGTTCCAAGAACCCTGAAGGAACTGATGACGAAGAGCAACAGACATGCGGTCTTTCTTAGAAAGCTGAATCTTATTCTCCATTAGTTTCACGCTCCTTCAGAATTAGTAGTTGTCAATAATATCGCCGAGCGGATCACCAGATCCGCCACCTGCGCCGCCACCCTGCTTAGCAAGGTCTTTAAGACCAATGTAGAGAATAGCAAGGCAAACACCAATAACACCAAGAGCAATAAGAGTGAGCTGGTTAATAGCAGCAAAGACAAAGCCAAGAGCAAAGAACGGCCAAACCTCACGAGTAGCCATCATGTTAATGACCATTGCGTAACCAACAGCAGCAACCATGCCGCCGCCAACTGCCATACCGCCAGTGAGCCACTTAGGCATTGCGTTTAGAGCATCAGTGACAATAGCTGGGTCAATGAAGCAAAGAGCAGCTGCAGGAACAGCAATACGTGCGCCCTGCATGAGGATAGCTACAATGTGCCAACGCTCGATTGCAGCAAAATCGCCCTTCTCGGCAGCTGCGTCCATTGCGTGGACAATACCAGTTGCAATAGTACGAGCAATCATGGTGAGGAACAGGCCTGCTACGGACAAAGGAATTGCAAGTGCAATAGAGGTGTTAATAGCAGCGGTGGTGTCAGTGTCTCCGCCGTTAAGTGCCAAAACCATAATGATTGCAGATGCGACAGATGCCAAAGCTGCGTCTGGTGCAACTGCAGCTCCGATGTTTGCCCAACCAAGAGCAATCATCTGAAGAGAACCGCCGAGGATAATTCCCTCAGCAGGGTGACCAGTCACAAGGCCAATCAGTGAGCAAGCAACCAGGGGCTGGTGGAACTCCCACTGGTCAAGAATACCTTCCATGCCAGCGAGAAGAGCAACAATTACGACAAGCAGTATTGTGATAGGTGTCATTTCTACCTCCTTCTAGTTACTTACGGGCGCCAAGCTCAGACTTAGCTTTTTTAAGCATTGCCTCAAAGTTCTCTGCGCTGTCTGCAGGAACCTTACGAACATCAAACGTTGTACCGCACTCGCGGATAGCTTCAAGAGTCTTTACATCGTCCTCATCCATAGCAACTGCGTTGGTAACAACAACTTTGCCAACAGAATGAGCCATAGAACCAAGGTTTGCTTCCTTGATTTCTACGCCACCCTCAATAGCACGAAGCATATCTTGAGGAGTCTCAAACAGAAGCATTGCCTTGGTATTGCCAAAACGAGTGTCGTGAGCAATCTCAATAATCTTCTTAATAGGAACAACGTGGACATGTACTCCTGGAGGAGCTGCCTGAATAATCATGGTCTTGCGGAGCTCATCTTGAGCAACACCGTCAGAGCAGACAATAATGCGATCTGGCTTGGTCATCTTTGTCCACGTAGTTGCAACCTGACCATGCAGAAGACGGGTATCAATACGAGCAAGAACAATCTTAAGCTTGCCATCACCAATAACAGTACCCGCAGGAATTGCACCCTGAGGTGCTGCTGGAGCAGCAGGAACATCAGTAGGTGTTGCCTCTTGTGGCTCAAGCTCTTCTGGCTTAATCTTTACGCCCATACGAGCTTCAGAGTAAATCTCTTTTGCTACCTCAGCCGCAGTATCTACGCCAAGACGAGAGCCATAAGCTGCAATAAGCATTGGGAGGTTAAGGCCAGTAACAGCAACCCAATCCTCTTTACCCTCTTCCTCAAGAACGCGAGAAATCTGGTTAAAGGGGGTGCCACCCCATAGGTCAACCAAGAACAAGACATGCTCTTGATCTTCAAGCGTGGCAATTGCGTCGAGAATCTTCTGATGCAGGTCATCTGGGCCCATATCAGGAGTAAGCGTTACAGCTACAACGCCTTCCTGTGGTCCAAAAATCATGCCGCCAGAATCTTTGATGCCCTCGGCAAATTTGCCATGGCTGGCTAGAACGATACTAACCACTTCTACCTCCTTCTTTTCTACCTAATAAAACAAATGAAACTGTAAACATAACAATGAAAATAACATTTACTTTTCTGATTTTATTACATATATCTGAAGCGTGTCTTCACTAACCTAACTCTTTTTAGATTTTTTAGGTTGTATAAGCCAATTTTAGGACGAGAAGATCTTCTCGTCCTAAAGGTAAACATAAAAATGCGGCCAGAAACATAGAGCTTCTGACCGCAAAAATTCTGTATATCGCGTCTAGTTAGCAGCCAACAGACACAAGATCGTGTGTGGACTGAGTAAAGACGTCATAGCCGTCCTCAGTAACAACACCAAAGTCCTCAAGGCGGATACCAAACTTGCCAGGCAGGTAAATACCAGGCTCATCGGTAACAACAGAACCTGCTGCAATCACCTTGTTCCAACGAGGATTGAAGAATGGACGCTCATGAATCTCAACGCCAACACCGTGGCCAAGACCGTGACCAAAGTACTCGCCGTAACCAGCCTCAGAGATAACCTTAACTGCAAGGTTGTGAATGTCAGAGCCAGTTACGCCTGCATGGATAGCTGCAGCGCACGTCTCATTTGCTTTGCGAACAACGTCAAAGACGTGTTGCTGCTCCTCGGAAGGTGCACCAACAACAACGGTACGGGTCATGTCTGAGTGGTAATCCAGGTAGCCCGCACCGTAGTCCATAACAATCATGTCGCCTGTCTGAACTACGCGCTCACCTGGCTGAGCGTGAGGATTAGCACCATTAGGACCAGAAGCAATGATGGAATCAAAGGACAGAGCATCTGCGCCGTTGGAGAGCATGTAGTTCTCAAGCTCTGCACGGATCTGCTGCTCAGTGAGGCCAGGCTTGATGTACTCGCAGATGTGGAGGAACGCCTTGTCAGTAATTGACTGAGCGTGCTTCATAAGCTCAATCTCAGCTGGGTCTTTAACAATACGCAGCTCAGCAATATCACCATGCATGCGTGGAAGCAAAGCAGCAACAGAACGATCACGTAATGCCTGCTCAAGGCCATCAAAGAACGCAAGATCAACGGTGTCCTCAATAGCAACTACGCGAGCACGAGCCTCAGCAATATGAGCGGCAACCCACTCGGTAGGAGTAGTGACTTCCTGGTCAAACTTCCATGGAGAATCAGCACCAAGGCGCTCCAGGAATGTGTTGTAGTAACGAGAGTCAGTGTGCATGAAGAGCTCATCCTGCGTGATAAATGCAGTATGTGCCTGCTCAAAGTCAAAGACACGCTCAGCGTCAGTCAACCAACGAAGATCTGGGTTGTGACGTAGAACAACAGCGTCGTAACCCCTCTGAGCCATTACCTCGCGAAAGCGCGCAACGCGCTTTGCTGCTGCCTGTAAATCTGCCATTTCAAATCCCTTCTCGAGATGTTTACAACAAAGAGTTGCACCTAGTGGAGCCGCATCAGCAAACAGGCTCCTTACTGCAAGATGCGGCGCTTTAATGCGAAGCGTGAGCCTCACACCAAGCGCGGGCATGCTCGGCGAGAAGTTCCTCGTCGACCGATGCTAATCTTACCCTTCCAATAGACATTGGAATCGGCAACATAAAACGATTAGTAGAATGGAAACATTCTTGTTTGAGCGCTTCGATAAGCTGCTCAGAAGTAATGTCACAGGTAACAAAACCAATATTCAAGCGCTCAAGAATCTCGTCTTGGGCAAGCATATCGTCAAAAGAAAGCGCCTCTTTAGCTACTGCAATTCTTGCCGAGAAACGCAGTGCGTCTGCATAAAGTGCAGAAAGAGGCTGATCAGCTGGGATGAGCGGGCGAAGTGCCTCCACAAAAACCCAACCGTAAGGGACAGACTGCTGAATAGCAATAGCGGAAGAATCAGAGAGACGGCCACGGGTCTTAGTAGACTCTGCCAGCTGCTCTGCAACTATATCGGCAACTCCAGAGGAGAGGTTATCTGCTCTATCCCAAATGCGGCCAAACTCCGCCTCGTTATCAGACATAGCCGTTGCAACCATGCATACCTGGGCAACCTTAGCACTGTCATCGCAAAGGTCCATAACCTCAAGATCTGCAAAGCAGAAACGAGCACAAGGCTTAGTGGTAACAAGGCGCTGATGTTCAGCGTCAGTATCAAGTGCTCGAGGAGTAATGGACGAGACAATAACTGCTGCTAAATCAAGTGGAACAGTAGCAAGGGAAACTCCCCCACACCACTTGTTTGCCACGTGGTTAGCAAGAGAAATGACGCCCTCGTGGCCCACGGCAACTACTAAATCATCAGCTGTCAGGTGCATTTCTGCCAAAGCAGACAATACCTGTGCCTCAGTTGCCACGGTAGTTGCTGCCTTGCCATCTTCCACATCTACACGTGTGACGAGAAAACCAATGGTGGTGAGGTCTCTACGCAGAAGCTCAGCAAGGTCTTCATCTGCCTGATTGCTGACAAGAAAAGCACAGCGATGAGGTCTTCCCACTGCGGTTCTGAGCTCAGTACCAAAGTTTGAAAGAACGCCTGCGCCAGAACGAAGTGCAATAGAGCCACCAGGAATAGAAACCCACTGTTTGATCTGAACAGGTGGCAATTCCTCTTCAAGTTCAGTCTGGACGTTGTCACTCATAGAAGACCTCTTTCCCAAAGCAGCTTGCCAGAATCAATGGCTACCTGCTCAAATGTTTTCTCACGAATATCAATAGTAATATCAGCAGCGGCCTCATAACGCGGGCGCAGGCGTCTATAGAGCTGAGTAGCGTTTTCAAAGCTTCCCAGATCGGGACGCCTATCCGTGCGCTGAATTTGGCGAAGCGAGTCAGAAAGATCGCCGTCGAGAAACACAATGACTCCCATCTCACGCATAAGCGCAAGATTGACGTCCTTCTCGACAATTCCACCGCCGCAGCTTACGAGCAGTGACTTCTTAGACTTAAGCGTGTGTAAAACCTCAGTTTCTGCCTGCCTAAAAAGCTCTTCACCGTCATCTTCGTAGATTTCTGCCAGTGATTTACCTGCTATACGCTCTGCTAGGCGATCGGTGTCAACATAACGGCGGTGAAACAGCTCGCCCAAATTACGTGCGAGTGTAGACTTTCCGGCACCCAGAAAGCCTACAAAAAAGATATGATCACAGCCCTCATGTACAACGTATCTTGAATCGCGAAGCTCCATACTCCTCCAGCCTTTCAAGATGATTCTATCATCGAGTTGGAGCAAGTAAACTAAAGCCGTCTTGTTATGACGTAAAAGTTACATTTTTTAAAATGAGGCGCTCTACGTGACGAATGATATTGGTGTACCAAAGGTCCTCATTGGACTGTGGCTTTACCAAAATAGTTGAAACACCAGCCAAATTACCTGCAATTACATCGGTAAAAATCTGGTCTCCCACCATCACGGTTTGCTCTTTAGTTGCCGAGAAACGCTTCATAGCAGCAGTTAGCGCGCGAGGAAGCGGCTTACACGCAAAGCCTTCTCCTTCAATTCCCAGCTCGTGAGCGCTACGCTGGACCTCATTGAGGTGAATGTTATTGGAGATGAGGCAGAGCGTTAATCCAGCCGCATGAGCCTTCTCAAACCAGGCAGAAACCTCTGGCGGCACCATCTTGGTGTCTCGGGGCACACAGGTATTATCGCGATCTAAGAGCACAAGCTTAATCCCCTGCTGAACCAAATCCTCTATTGAGATGTATTCAACAGCAGAAACGTAGTGTGTTGCTTTGATCAAACTCATGCCACACCAACTATTGCTTGCTTGCGGCTTCACGCTCGCGTGCGTTTTCAATAGCCTGCTGATGCTCGTCGTACGTCTCTGAGAAGACGTGCTCATCGGAGGTAATCCAGAAGTAGTAATAATTGGTTGCTGCTGGATCCATAGCCGCCTTAATAGAGGCATAACCTGGAGAGCAAATAGGCGTAGGAGTCAAACCCTTAAATGCATACGTGTTGTATGGATCGTTTGTCATTGAGCTGAGCTCTTCTGCAGTGGCTTCCCTGCCCAGAGAATAGGCAAGAGTTGCGTCACTCTGCAGGTACATATCGTCATACAGGCGATTGTAGAAGACAGATGCAACCTTAGGACGGTCTTCATCAGTCAGGGCTTCTCGCTCAATGATCGATGCCATGGTAATGATTTGCTCGTTTGTAAGATTCAAGTTGTAACGCTTATTGAGCGTAATGCGTGCAGCATCCAGGTTAAGGTCAGCCGTCTCTGTCTCAAACTGATCAAGCATGGCACGAATGACCGTATCGGCAGTTACGTTGCTTTCCGTAAAGGTATACGTCTTAGGGAACAGGTAGCCCTCAAGAGAATCGTTAGCGTCTACCGCGCCAGCAAGGAACGGATAGTCAGCAACGTAATTGGATGCTTTTGCCTGATTCAAGAAATCATCGCGAGAAATACCAAAGTAGTCCTGAACCAAATCCGCAACCTGAGAAACGGTATAACCTTCTGGTACGACAAAGCCACTACCAGGAGCATTAGGGCCAGATATAAGCAGATGTACGATGTCTGCTGGCTTGGTACCAGTGGTAATAACATAGATACCGCTCTTAATTTTCTGCTCAGCATCCTGGCGCTTTACCTGGTTTAAGAACTCGCTCTTAGTTGCAATAATCTTGTTCTCAAAAAGAATCTTTGCTACTTCCTGCGCACCAGCACCGTCTGGAATAGTAACGGTAACTTGCTGACCAGCGGTAATTTCTTGTGTATCGGAATTAGCACGAGAAAGCTCTGGAAGCGCTACTTTCCATACAAAGATGCCAAGGGCCGCAACCATGATAAAAGCAATAAGTGTCGCAAAAATACGAGAACGCTTTGAAGCCTTCTTATCTCTATGCTTTACCTGCTTGTTTTTTGCCATATGAGTTACTTGGGCGCTTCTTGAAGAAAGCTTACCACCGGTAAGTGCAGGAAGCGATCCTGTTGCCTCAACAGAAGGCTGCTGATTCTGTACCTGCTGAGTCTGCTCTTCCTGAGCCTGTCCTTCTGGTACAGGAGAAGAAAAATGTGCGCCCTGACGACGCGGAGAAGAACCATTTGATAGGGTGGGCATTTAGTCTCCCTTATTCATCTGTGCATCAAGCCATGATTGCAAAAAGAGCGAGGCAGCAACCATGTCAACTTTTCCACGCATGGCTTTTTCAGATAAACCTTGCGCTCGAAGAATCTTCTTTGCTTCCGCAGAAGAAAGTCTTTCGTCAGTAAATTCTAATGGAAGTTGGCAGTTCTTCGCAATTTGCTCAGCTTGAGCGGTAATTTTTTGGGCCTGTGGTCCATCTTCGCCGGCGAGCGTTTTAGGACGACCACATAAAAGCAGCTCTGGCTCCCAATCTTCAAGCACAGCTTTAAACGTGCGTGCATGTGAGAGTACCTCTTGCGCAGGTAATACGCAAACAGGTGACGCAATAGCACCATCGGGGTCACTTACAGCAACCCCGATGCGAACTTCACCAATATCTAAAGCTAAAACGCGCAAACGTTACGCACCAAGCTTTGTTTTTGCAGCCTCAAGCGCAGCATCAATTCCTGCAGCATTTGAGCCACCTGCCTGCGCCATTGCTGGCTTACCGCCACCACGGCCACCAACAAGCTCTGCAATCTCTTTTACAATATCTCCTGCCGAGAAGCCCGCTGCAACTGCAGAATCGGTGGCACCTGCAAGCAGGGAAACCTTACCGTCAGCGGTTGCGGATGCAATGACGCAAGCAACAGGCTGGCCGTCAGATGCATCGCGGATACCGTCCCATGCGGAGCGGAGTTCTTTGCCAGAAAGGCCCTCAAGCTTAGCAATTACGCAGCTATAGCCATTAAGCTGAACAGCAGACTTAAGTGCTTCTGCTACCTGATTGCTACCTGCTCCAGTAAGAGCAGCCTCAAGCTTATGGTTTGCAGTGCGAAGATCTTGCTGCAGCTGCTCAACGCGGTCTGCAACAGCAGAAGGACGAACCTTCAGAGCTGCGGCAACCTCATCAAGTTGAGCCAGGCGCTCATCAACGTACTCGATAGCGCCCATAGAAGTTACCGCCTCAATACGCCTTGAGTTAGAACCAACGGAGCTCTCAGAAATAATCTTGAAGAGGCCAAGGTCTGCTGTGTTACGTGCGTGAGTACCACCGCAGAGCTCACGAGAAAATGGAGTGTCTTCTGCACCAGCAGAGACAACGCGTACGACATCACCGTACTTCTCGCCAAAGAGTGCAACAGCACCAGCGGCCTTTGCATCCTCAATGCTCATAATCTGAGTAACAACAGGCTTAGCAGCAAAGATTTCTGCGTTTACCATACCCTCAATGCGATCAAGCTCATCTTTGGTAAGAGCCTCAAAGTGCGTAAAGTCAAAGCGCATACGATCTGGAGCAACAAGAGAACCAGCCTGGTTCACGTGGTCGCCCAGAACCTTTTTGAGCGCTGCATCAAGCAGGTGAGTTGCGGTGTGGTTGCGGCGGATTAGCTCACGACGACCGGCATCAATGGTTGCGGTGACTGAATCGCCAACAGAGATGGTGCCCTCCTCTACCACGCCAACGTGGGACTCGAGGCCACCATCGCGGTGCTTGGTATCAGTGACGTGAACGTAGAGACCAGGAGCTGTCAGCTTGCCGGTATCTCCAACCTGGCCGCCCATCTCTGCATAGAATGGCGTGCGGTCAAGCACAACCTCAACCTCAGAGCCAGCAGAAGCGGACTCAACCTCCTGTCCGTCCTGAACAAGAGCAACAACACGAACACCGGAGAGCTCGTTGTTGTCGTAGCCGTCAAAGACGGTCTCATCAAGGCGGTCAGAGAGTGCGACCCAAATGCTCTGAGCGTTACCCCAGGCATCGCGGTTAGCAGACTTACGAGCGCGCTCACGCTGCTCAGTCATTGCAGCATCAAAGGCGTCCATGTCAACAACGTGACCTGCATTTGCAGCAATCTCACGAGTAAGATCAATAGGGAATCCGTAGGTATCGTGCAGAAGGAAGGCAACCTCACCGGAAAGCTGTGCACCGTCCTCAAGCTGCTCAAGCTCTGCAGTGAGCTTGGACTCGCCTGCGTCAAGCGTAGCGCCAAAGCGCTCCTCTTCTGCAGTCAGAATGCCGTCGATAAGAGCGCTCTTCTCGACAAGCTCTGGATATTCTGCGCCAAGCAGAACAGCAACCTCATGTGCGTACTCTGCCATAAAGGTGCCCTGAATGCCCAGTAAGCGGCCGTGGTAGACAGCGCGACGGAGCAGGCGGCGAAGAATGTAGCTTCTACCCTCGTTACCAGGGAGAATGCCATCACCAATCATAAAAGTAACTGCACGAGAGTGGTCTGCAAGGATACGCAGGCTGCGGTCAATCTCATCAGTTGAGTGATACTTCTTACCAGAGAGTTTCTCGCCCAAAGAGATGAGGGTACGCATGATGTCACCCTCGTAATTGGTGCCTTCATGCTGCATGATAGCTGCGATACGCTCAAGGCCCATGCCGGTATCGATGTTGCGATGAGGAAGCTCAGGCAGAGAACCATCTTCCTGGCGATCAAACTGAGTAAAGACGAGGTTCCAGAACTCAAGGTAACGGTCGCCATCGTCTCCAGGGGCTTCTCCCTCAAACTCAGGACCCTGGTCAAAGTAAATCTCAGAGCAAGGACCACAAGGACCAGTTGGACCAGCTGCCCAGAAGTTGTCTTCCTCGCCCAGACGGGTGATGTGATCTTCTGCTACACCAAGAGACTTCCAAATCTCAATTGCCTCATCGTCGTCAGTAAAGACGGTAAAGTACAGACGATCAAGAGGCAGGCCAAGGTGCTCCGGAGAAGAAATAAACTCCATTGCCCAGGTGCATGCATCGCGCTTGGTGTAACCACCAAAGGAGAAGTTACCCAGCATCTCGAAGAATGAGAGATGGCGAGAGTCGCCAATGTTGTCAATATCGTTAGTACGAAGGCACTTCTGGCAGGAAGTTGCGCCAATCTCCTTCATAGTCTTGATGCCCTGGTAATACTCCTTGAACTGGTTCATGCCGGCATTAGCAAGAAGCAACGAAGGATCAGAAGGCACCAGAGATGAAGAAGGATAGCGCTTGCAACCCTTGCTTTCAAAGAAGCTTAGGAAGTCCTCACGAATCTCTGCTGTTGTCATTGTTTTATAGTCAGCCATAAAGTACTTCTCCGTATTCAAATAACTACTCTTTTGTACTGTCTGAGTCTACCGCATCTGACGATGGTTTATCTGGTTCCTTAGTAACTTCTTGAGTATTCCTAAAAAGTAACTGAGAAAAATCATGTCCAAGAATCTTGGGAGCGGGAGCTGGAGACTTGCTGCGCACATGAGCCGTAGTGTCTTGATCAACAAGACGCGACTCCTCAAAGAACTTTGGGTCATCGAGGGCATCATACTCTGGCAGAATAGCGCCAGACTCATCTACATACTGCGTCGAGTTAAAAAGCGCGCCATTTGGCGAGACGATCTGTCTGCCTGAATACTTCTCAAAGAAGTACACAAAGATGCCCCTCAGTGCTGCTGTCAAAGGTATGGCAAGAATAGTTCCAACTACTCCGCCAAGAGCGCTGCCAATGACAATGCCGACGAGCGAAAGACCTGGGTGAACTTTAACGCTCGTTGCCATAACCAAAGGTGAAAGCACGTTATCAACAACGTTTTGTGCAACCATCAAGATAACGATAGTCCATACGGTCATGACAGGGTCTACCAAGATGCTCAAAATAAGAGCAATACCTGCCGAGAAAACCGGTCCAACTACAGGAATAATATGGAAGATTCCTGTAACCATGCCAATAAGAGCGGCATAAGGGTTGCCTAAAATCAGACACCCAAAGTACACAAGAATGCCATTAACCGCAGAGGTAATGATAGTGCCTCGCATATATCCACTGGTAGATCTACTTAAGATTGCAAGAATAAGTCTGAACTCATTCTCTTTTTGAGGACCAGCAATAATAGCCATCTCACGGACAATAACTGGATAATCTTTAGCCAACCAATAGGCAAGCACTAGGCCTAAGAAGAAGACCATGAGTTGGTTTGCCATAGAAGAGATGTTGCCTAAAGCAGATGTGGAAAGCCAACTCAAAATACCAGAAGCAACTGATATTCCAATACTTGATGCCTGTTCAATTGCAAGTTCTACTGTCTGTCTAACAGCAGGGTTACTTTGAGTGTCAAAGTTCTGCCAAAACTCCCTTGCCATTGCTCCTATCTGACTTGCATACGAAGGAGCGTTTCTGAGTAGCGTAGTGAGCTCAAATACCAATGGCTGCGCAATCAAAATCAAAAATCCTACCAGCACAATGAGCGTAAGAACAAGCGCGATAAGAGCGGAAATGCCACGAGGCACTCCCCTGTCTTCAAGCCAATTGGTAACAGGGCTACAGACAAACGCAACAATTGCGCCAATGGCGAGCAGCTCAACAGCCTGTCCCAGGATGCCAAGAACATACAGTGCAAGTGCAAACAATGCAGTCAGACCAATGACTGTCCACACCATTAAGCCACGTTGTTTCCATTTTTGAGCTGAATCGGAAAAGTTTTGATGCTTTTGATCCATTAACGGTTCACGCTTTCTGGGTCAATCTTTTCTTGAATACGCTTCAAAGTGCGACGAAGCAGCCTTGAAACCTGTACCTGAGAGATATTAAGTTTCTCCGCAATCTCTACCTGAGTAAGACCTTCAACAAATCGCATGCGAATAATCTCTTGCTCTCGTGGCGAGAAGTCTCTAATGGCCTCTTCAAGAACAATGCGGTCATCAGAACCAGCAAGATCCTCATCTTCGGTCACATACTGATCAATGATTGAAGGAGTCTCGTCGCCATCAGCACCAGAGCCGCCTCCCTCAAGAGGAACAGAGCTATAAGCGCTAGAAGACTCCATAGCCTCAAGAACCTCTTCAACGTTAGTATCAAGGCGCTGGGCGATCTCTTCAATTGAAGGGCTTCTTTGCAGCTCTTTAGTCAAATCATCAGTGACCTGATTAATCTTTGAAGAAAGCTCCTGCAAACGACGAGGAACACGTACTGACCAGCCTTTATCGCGGAAGTGACGCTTGATCTCTCCCATGATGGTTGGCGTTGCATATGTTGTAAATTCAAGACCACGATCAGGCTCAAACCTATCAATTGCCTTGATAAGTCCAATGGTTCCCACCTGAATCAAATCATCAAGAGGTTCTCCACGGTTTTTAAACTTGGAGGCCAAAAAGCGCACGAGGTTTAAGTGACTCACGATAAGCTGGTCTCTTACCTCAGGGTCTTTTGTTTCTTTATATTGGGCAAAGAGCTTTCGTGTTCTATCTTTATCCCAGGCCGGGGTACCTTTAGAAGCACGGCGAGCAGCTCTTCTTGCGGCTTTCTGCTCTTCTGCAGATGCCTGTACTGCCTCGTTAGCTTCAGGTTTAGGCATGTGCACCGCCAGAAATCTTTACAAGATGAAGCGTATAACCGTCATCACAAAGCGCAAACTCATCACAAATAGCGGAGAGTAGTAACTCTACAAGTTCTAGTGGCTGAGAATTATCTACCTCAGACTCAACTGGATCCTCATCACCCAAGTCAAAATCAATAGCCATAGTATTGTCTTCGAGGGTAAACGTAATATCTACAGAGTCTTTTTGAGTGCCGCAAGCAAAGACAAAGCCCTCTTCTGCGGCCATTTTGACATCTTCAAGCTCATCAACGTTCATCTTGCACAAAACAGCAAGATTAGCAGCCATCATTCTGACTGAACGAGCAAATGTTGGATCTGCAGGAGCGGAAAGCTCAACAATTTTTTGTGCCATTACAATCTACTCCTCAGTCTTCTGAGAAGACTCAGAACCGTACTCAATATAGAACTGCTCAGTGCGAGCTGGTTTAGAATGCTTTGTCTTGTCCTGAGAAAGCAGAGGAAGCTCCTCAAGATACTCTTGAGCACGCTGTGCACTCTGTTGTGCGGAAGCAGTCGCACCGCTCAGGCGAGCCTGAGCAGCCTCAGCAAGCTTAGAAGGATTCAAAGATCCGCCAAGACCAGTTCCTAGCTTTGAAACAGACTCAACAACGCCTGTTACCGCATCGCTTGCAGCCTTGCTGACTGTTGCAGTTACCGCAGAAGCAGCACCAGAAACGGTTGCTACATCACCAAGAACCACATTGAGGCTCTCAAGAGAGGTATTAGCGTTCTCTGCAGCCTCATCAACCTTCTGCATGAGTGCAGGTAGCTGCTTAATTGTTGGATCAAGCTCATCAACCATGCCATCAATTTTTGAAATAACAGGTTGAATCTGCTCAATAGTGTTGTTAGCTGAGAGTGTAATCTCAGTAATTGACTTTCTTGTTGTTCTTAGGGTCAGAGCGACCTCGACAATAGCCCAAACACCAGCTACGGCTAAGACTACAAGGGCAATCTGTAAGTAATCCATCTATGCCATCCCTCAAAGCTAACGGTTACAGTTCTCTCTATTTTACCCGAGGAGCGCCTTCTTAATGCTCCCACTTGGGTAATTCAAATTCCTAGGCTTCCTCGTGACGATCACGCTCTGTAGCTGCAATTCTCCACGCTTCCCAACCTCTTGGAGATGGCGAGAAGAACGCACCACGTTCAAGTCCTTCTGGAAGATAACGCTGTTCAATCCATCCCCCAGGATAATTGTGAGGATAGAGGTAATTGCCATACTCTTCAGAACCAGGACGCGTACGATCTCTTAAGTAACTTGGAACTTCTCGCCTTGGACCTGTTCTAACCTCATGGAGAGCGGCATCAATACCTGCTTCTGCAGCATTAGATTTTGGAGCAAGCGCCATATAAATAACTGCTTGCGCAAGGTTAATTCTGCACTCGGGATATCCAATGACCTCAGCTGACCTAAATGCTGCATGTGCAATGAGCAGCGCCTGAGGATCGGCATTGCCAATATCTTCTGAGGCCAAAATCATAATGCGTCGAGCAATAAATTTAGGGTCCTCACCTGCATCAATCATGCGCGCAAGCCAATAGAGTGCGGCATCTGGGTCTGAGCCACGCATGGACTTAATAAACGCAGAGATAATGTCATAGTGCATATCTCCTGCTTTATCGTAGGGAAGCCCGCGGCGAGGATTTGCCTCAAGAACGTTTTGCTTGGTAATAACAAGCGGCTCAGATGCCTTGTTGTCAGCAGATTCTGGAACATCAACCATTTGAGAAGCAAGCTCAAGAGAGGTTAGCGCTGCACGACCATCTCCGCCTGCAAGCGTCACGATCTCTTTACGAGCGGCTTCATCCAGGACAAATGTGCCAGCTAGGCCATCCTCTGATTCAAGTGCTCGCTGAATGAGCTCATCGATTGCCTCATCTGACAATGCATGCAGCTCCACTACACGAGAGCGAGAAATCAGAGCGCTGTTAACCTCAAAGTAAGGGTTTTCTGTAGTAGCGCCAATGAGTACAACAATTCTGTCTTCGACCGCATGAAGCAGGGCATCTTGCTGAGAGCGCGTAAAACGATGAATCTCATCAATGAACAGAATAGTTCTTCTACCTGCAGTTAAAAGCCTTGATTCTGCGGCTTCAATCTCTCTGCGAAGATCTTTAACGGTGCCCGTAATTGCCGATACTTCTACAAATTCTGCGTGCGTTGTATGAGCAATAATGCGCGCAAGCGTGGTCTTTCCGGTGCCTGCTGGACCGTACAGCAAAACGGACGAGAGCGTATCGTGCTCAATAGCTTTACGCAGCCAAGAGCCATGACCAACCGCATCTTTCTGACCCACGTATCCATCAAGCGTGGTAGGACGCATGCGAGCAGCAAGTGGTGCATTAGCTTTTTTAGCGGCACGTTCCATGCCAGAAAATAAAGTATCCATGCAGATATTTTACCCCGTCTCAAACATAAAAGCTTGGCGAGAAGCCCGCTCAGCACAAATGCTCTTTACGTGCCCGTTTGCCACACCGTGACTGAGTGGTAAACCTTACGCGCGTACTCCTTCTGCAAAGTAGCTCCTCTTTGGAAAGAGCTCCTGAGCTTCTGGGAAGAGCGCTTCGCAGGTAGCTACAAAGTAGTCATCAGTCATTGCAGAAATAAAATCAACAACAGTACGATGCACGTCACTCTTCCAGTCATAGGTATAGCCGTACCTAGAAAGGTGCCTGCTTACTGGCTCAATATGATGCTTAAAGATTGCAAGGCTCTGATCACCAGATTTAAGCGAGGACAACTCGTATTCGTACAACTTTTCAAACAGATGCTTAATGTCCTCAGAGAAATCACCATTGGCTTCTGATGCCCCATAAATCTTCTGGTAATTCTCGCGCTTTGCTCGTTTCATCTCTTTAAACGCCTCTTCTGAGAGAGAAATCTGAGGCTTACCAAAGCTATTCTGAACAATGTCTGCAACAAAAGCAGAGGTAGCCCATGCGTTATAGGCGCCACCAAGGCCATCATCAAACGTTTCTTCTGTTGCAGCGCCAGCACGAAGCGCATCCTGTCTGTCTTTTCCAACATACGCAATGATGTCGGAGATGCGCATGACGCAACCTTCAAGCGTCATAGGACGCAGGTGTGCAATAGCCTGAGGACCTCTCTCCCAGCAATCTTCTACCACCTTATCAAACTCATCAAAAGTTGAAAGATCACTCATTTGAAGTATCTGCTGTTCAAACTCACCGTTATGGCAAATTACTCCATCAAGTGTCTGCAAAGAAAGGTTTCTTGCATAGAGGCCGTCAAGCACGCGCACACTCTGTACGTTGTGGAAAAACCAACGTCCCGTTTGCTCGTGGTAAATATCATTGAGGAAATACTCCCCTGCATGACCAAAAGGAGTATGTCCCACGTCATGACCAAGAGCAATTGCCTCGATCAAATCAAGGTTGAGGCCAAGCGCACGTCCAATATCTTTGGCAACTCTACAAACAAGCTGTTCATGAAGGCCGCGACGCGTAATGTCATCATGCGCGCGGAACGAGAAGACCTGTGTTTTGCCGTTTAGTCTGTTATACGCGGGAGTGTGCATGATTTTCTCGACATCTCGCATGAAAGCCGGACGTAAAAGCGATGCCTGATCATGGGTGGAATCTCGGCGAATGATGTCTTCATTTTTGCACGCGTAAGGACTTAAGGTTCCCTTGGCTATTTGCTCAGCCACAAGGGCCTGAGTTTCTTCTGAAAGTTGTCCGGTCATATGAGTTGCAAAAGGATTAGTGATGTTCATGTGTATCCTCTCTAGATGTTTTTCACCTCTAGTGTAGAAGTTTCACCGGACAAAAACTCGTGTTGAATTTTGAGAGAGCTTCTAGGAAGGCTTGACGTCTAAAAAAGACTATCCTGAGGTGGTTGTTTTAAGGCCTCAAGCAGGTTTTTTGCCAAAAGTGCAGCTCCCTTAGAATTTGGATGCACATCATCGGCAAAATATTTTTTCTCCTGAGGTAACAGTTTTTCTCCAGAAATACACTGCAAACCAAACTTACCGGCAACCTCTTCAATAATTTGAGGAATCTCGACGAAACAAGAATAAGGGTGTGTGGGATACGCATCCTCAAAATAAGGCGTAGGTGTCAGAACCACCACGCGCGTATCTGCATACATCTGAGAAATCTGCCAGAGCGAATTTTGAATATCGTACGTTACCTGTGACTTTGAGCATTTTTCGTATCGATAATTTGCTCCAAGCGCAACAATAACTAAAGAAGCATCCTCAATAAACGTATACGAGCCAGGCTGATAAACTTGTCCACCAATTCCCTGGTTAACCACCTCAAGCTTCATGCGCTTAGCAAGACAGTGCGGCCAGGTTTTATCTGGGCGCTCCAGGACAAAACCCTGCGCAATGGAATCGCCAAACACCACCAGTTTTTTCTTAGGCTCATCGAGCGAGAAAAACGTGCCATTGCCACGAAGGTTTTTAACGGAAGCACTCTGCAAACAAGGCAAGTAAACACTCACGTGATGCGTGTCATTGAAACCTGGAAGTCTAGCAAAGTCATCTTCAGAGGTTTCTGTTTCTAGATGAATAGAAAGTGTATGTTCACCTGCATCATCCAGTGAGAAGCTCTTGTAAGGTTTACCATCAACCGTCACAAAGACAGAGCTGAGCTTTTTAAGATACGTAGCTTTAAGTAACTGTAAAACAGAAGAGGCTCCCTTAGGAACTTTGTCAATTTTTAGATCAAGCACCACTTCTGAGCTGTCCGTGGTAAAGGCAACTTGAATATCTGAAGTACACGCTACCATCTGTTTAAAAAGACCGGGGTGCCAGGAAGAGCAAGAGCCAATGACTCTAAGCTGATTGGGAGAAATACGCAGCGGATGAACCCATCCGTGAACAAGTTTCTCTGACCATGGTGCACCAAGTAAAAACTTAGATGCTGGAGAACTAATGCTCCACTCCCCAACTTCCATACGCACCTCCAATCACAAGTTAAATTACTATAGTTATATACTACGAGGTTAATAGACAGTATTACAATCTTTAGCAACAAATAAACTGCTCTTGTTGTCCATAGGGAGGCAACAGATATGTTTGGCGAGAAGATATTTAATTTTTCAGAACCGATTTCTAGAAAAACATTTCGTATTGTAATATTGGTCAGTTTTCTGACTTATCAGGGAATGCGGCTACTGTGGAAACAGGGACTTATTCCACCATTACTATTTTTTCTAGTATTAATTCTGACTGAGGTTATCGATTTTTATGTCTTTTTTAAAAGCGGTATCAAAAAAAGGGTAAGAATTTTGTTCTTAGTTTTCCTCATACTTGCGCTTATATTTGAGATAAGCCACATCATTTATTTTCTTTAACCGGTGAATAAAACCCTCTTCTGTGAACTGCCTCCCATTTCTTGGACACGAGAAATGGGAGGCAGTTCAAAACACACCTAAGTCGGATAATCTGTTAAAAAGACGTATACATTA
>JAGZNE010000109.1:0-2089 GCA_018363825.1 Atopobium sp.
GATGCAGTTTAAGCGTTCAAATGCGCAAGTTAAGATTGTTAACCTCTACACCGACGAGTCTAACAGCGTACTGATTGCTCGTTTGCATATTGAAGCTAGCGACGGTTTGAAGATTCCAGCAAAGGGTACTGACTATCGAGTATTTGTCGCGTCCAGCGGTCTTAATGGTCACGTAGGTCAAGAAATCCCCGTACTTTTCGGCAGGTATGCTGCAAACGGCGACTTCTACCTCGTAATTCCAAAGCCTACTCAAGATGTATACAACGTGTACATTATGAACAAGAACTTCGTCGCAACCGAACAGCTCAGCAATCAGATTAAAGACGGTGGAAGCCAGGCTTCAAACTCTAAGACTGAGAAACCGAGTGATACTAACTTGAGCGACGCTGACATTCAGAACATTCTGAGAACTTCAATGAATAACTTTAACTACCGTGATACAGATGCGAAGTCAAAGTCGGTTGAAGTTCAGAGCGACCTGCTTGATGTTATTGGCTTTAGGATTACCACAAATCCAGCTATCAATAATGATGCTTACAAAGTACAAACTCTGAAAGGCACGTTGCTATCAGACGATGGTCAATTCAACTTTGAGGAGTTCTACAACCAGGCGTTTAAGGGCGCTCTGAAGGAAGATTTGGACTCTCAATACGCCGCACTTAATAATCAAAAGGAGCTTCTGACTAAGCGCGTTTCCGACCTTACTGAACGTTTGAAGTCGGATAGTACAAATACGACTATTAAGGGTCAGTTGAGCAGCGTTCAAAGCGACCTTGACAGTGTAAACGCAAAACTGGTAGAATTAGCTAGTACATATTCTTCATATAACTCAACATCATTTGATAAATCACTCTTTAAGAATGTCAATCAAAAGGCAACAGTTATCGGCTCAAATGAGGTTGAACAGTTAAATCGTAGTGGGAAGTGATAACTATAGATAACTACATTCCAGTATTGCAAACAATTAAAAACCGTGCTGACGCATACTCTAACGAGTATGCGTCTCCGCATGAAAAGGAGTTTGCTGAAAAGCGTTTTCAACGCGAACGCCAGAGTTTGTCCGCATTACCTCTAAGCGATGATGAGCTGAGAGAAAGTGCTAAACTCTGCAAAAAGTGGCTTGATGAATTTGACGAGTATAACAAATCCATCGGAAGTTCACTGCAAAATCTAGCCGAACAGCCACAAGACGTTGTTGGTCGTGAAAAGGAACTTGACTTACTTGAGCAGGTACTCACTCGACCAATTACACCAATTGCGCTACTTATTGGTAATGCTGGTGTAGGTAAGACGGCAATTGTCGAGGAGTTTGTAAAACGTACCAATGAAGGTAGATTGGGCATTCGAGGTGTCAAGTACCTCGTCGTGTCGCTCGCACTTGGAGCACTTTCCGCACTAGACCGAAATAAACTTCAAGCGGCAATTTCAAACGTGCTTGCAGACTTAAAGAATTTTGAGATAAAGGCTCAAAAAGCTCTCATGGATGACGAAGTTAAAATGCTTCTATTTATCGACGAGGTTCACATGCTCGTTACCATCTTCGGAGAGGGAACAAAAATCGGCGGCGACCTTGCAAAAGACAAACTTGCGCGTGCGCCAATTCGCGTAATCGCAGCAACCACGAGCCGAGAGTATGATTCAACAATCGCGGTTGATGAACCATTCGCAGAGCGCTTTAAGCGCATTGAGATTCAAGAGCTTGATAGAACTGTTGTCCATGATATTGCTCGAAACTGGTGGAGTAAGGTTGCTGTCGGTTGCCCCGCAATCGGTGACGATGTAATTGAATATATCATCGACAATAACAAGACATATCGACCTTCAGAAGCCGAACCACGTAAGACGCTTGATACTTTGGAAGACATGGTTTCGACGGCGATACTCAATCATCGTTCACCAACGAAAGAGGACGTTGACCGTATTTTTAGAGACAGATTCTCTATTGAGCTTAAATTCAATATTGATGCTGACGAGGTATTTGACAATATTCGTTCTCAAGTTCTCGGTCAACCTATTGCGCTATATACGTTGAATCTGCTATTGCATGCAACCGCGTTTAGAAAACGTCAAAATAGCAACCGACCAATCT
>JAGZNE010000024.1:0-18560 GCA_018363825.1 Atopobium sp.
CACCTAATGACGATAATCTGCATGATTGAGGTATTTTCAGCGTCATGTATACGTCTTTTTAACAGATTATCCGACTTAGGTGTGTTTTGAACTGCCTCCCATTTCTCGTGTCCAAGAAATGGGAGGCAGTTCAACATGAGAGGTTTCAAAATCGAAGCTACTAACTGTTAGAAACTGTTATCTGCTACTGTCTTGCTTTAACCTCAGCAACAAGCTGGTTAGCAGGTACTTGTACCTGCTCGTGAGACTCCATATCACGAAGGGTTACCGCACCGGCTTCAACCTCATCTGGACCAATAATCACGCAAAGCGTTGCGCCCATCTTATCTGCCTGCTTAAACTGAGCCTTCAGCGAACGACCAGTACGATCAGCTTCGCATCTAATGCCAGCCTCACGCAATGCCAGCACGGTATCAAATACAACAGGAGCCTGCTCAGCACCTGCGCAAGCAACATACACACAGCTTGGAGCCGCAGGTTCAGCTGCAACACCAAGAGCCTCCAGCGCAAGCATAATGCGCTCAAAGCCAACAGCAAATCCAACGCCTGGGGTTGGCTTTCCACCTTCAAGCTCAACAAGACCGTCATAACGGCCGCCACCACCGATAGCGCCAACGCCAGCGTTTGGAATCTCTACCTCAAAAACAGTACGTGTGTAGTAATCCAAACCGCGAACAAGCGTTGGATCCTCAACGTATGAAATACCAGCAGCGTCCAAATATGCCTTGACCTGCTCATAGTGAGCACGGCAATCATCACACAGGTTGTCAGAAATGAGTGGTGCATCCTTCATAACCGCGTGGCAGCTCTCATTTTTGCAGTCAAATGCACGAAGTGGATTAATCTCTGCACGCTCAAGACAGTCTTCACACATCTCATCCTTGTGATCAAGAATGAACTGCTTGACCTTCTCGCGATATGCTGGACGGCACTCCGCGTCACCCATGGAATTAATCATGAGCTTCATATCAGCTGGCGAGAAACCCATCTGCTCGTAAAACTTCATCAACATGATGATGGACTCTGCATCGGCAGCTGGATCAGAGGCTCCAAGCCACTCGACGCCTACCTGGTGGAACTGGCGCAGACGGCCTTTCTGAGGACGCTCTCCCCTGAACATTGCCTCGGCGTACCAAAGCTTTGCAGGAGTTCCTCCCTGTGGCACAAAGTTGTGCTCAACAGCAGCGCGGACCACACCAGCAGTTCCCTCAGGACGCATAGCCATACGCTGACGAGGCTTAAGACCGGACTCATTGCCGGCAGCTAGCAGATCCTCAAGCAGCGCGCCAGAGAAGACGCGAAACATCTCTTTGCGGACAACATCGGTGGACTCACCAATACCGTGAACAAAGGTATCTACCTGCTCAAGTGCTGGAGTCTCAATGCGGTCAAAACCGTAAGTACCAAACAGATGGCGGGCAACATCCTGCATATGCTCCCAAGAGCGCATATAGCCGCCGTAAAGATCTTCGGTACCTTGAATTCTCTGACCCATGAATCCTCCTTGTTACAAACATAGATGTTTCTAGTTTACCCGTGAGCGGCAACTCTGGCACAGAAAAGCTTTCATAACTTTTGAAACCTATGAAAAAATCCGATTATTTTCTAGAAAACGTGAAAAAGTGCTCATGTAAGGGTTGCTTTTTAATTCCTACCATTTAGTATGAATTAGCGGATTTTGGGGTATGACAAAAACGTCAGTGACATTGGCGTTTGTCTTTGTCACAAAATCGCACTAGCGCAAGGTTTTGCTCGCCCTAGAGCTGCCCTCTAGCTAGTCACAAACGTATCACGTGCTTGCACGTAGAGATATTTGGAGAGAGATTTATGGCAACTGAGCTACTCCGTGTAAACGGAATTTCCGCAGGTACCGAGGAGAAATCCATCCTGCATTCAATTGATTTGAGCATTGGCGATGGCCAGGCTCACGTCCTGATGGGACCTAACGGCGCAGGTAAATCAACACTTGGCCGCGTCATCATGGGTGACCCCACCTATAAGATTACCGATGGTTCCCTCATCTTTAATGGCGAGGATGTAACTGAGCTTGCTGCAGATAAGCGCTCACTTGCAGGCATCTTCCTCTCCTATCAGGCACCTGTTGAGGTTCCTGGTGTTCCTCTTTATTCATTCCTGCGCACCATCACACAGATGCGCCCTGAGCTTAAGATGACCGCTCGTCAGTTCCGTCAGCGTGTTGGTCAGATTTCTGATCAGCTTGAGCTTGACCAGGGCTTCTTGATGCGTGAGCTTAACGTTGGCTTCTCTGGTGGCGAGAAGAAAAAGGTTGAGATGCTCCAGCTTTTGCTGCTTCAGCCTAAACTTGCTATTCTCGACGAGACCGACTCCGGCCTGGACGTTGACGCACTCTCTGTTGTTTCAAAGGGAATTCAGGCCTATCGCGAGACCTGTGACGGCTCTCTGCTCATCATTACTCACAACACCCGCATTCTTGAGCGCCTTGAGATTGACCGCACTCACGTTATGGTTAAGGGTCACCTGGTAGCAGACGGTCCTGCTGACCTCATCAATCAGATTGACCACGAGGGCTTTGAGCGTTTTGAGAACCAGACTGATGAGGGTGGTGCTAACTAGTGAGCGAGAAGAAGCGATCTGAGGTCGCTGACGTAGACCGCTCGCTCTACGACTTCACCAAGTCCGAAGAGGGTTACGAGCGCTACGATGATGGCCTTACGCCAGAAATTGTGCGTGCTATTTCCGAGAAAAAAGAAGAGCCCGAGTGGATGCTCCAGATGAGGTTGTCGGCCCTGGAAACCTATCACCAGCGCCAGATGGCTACCAACTGGGGACCTTCTATTGCAGGTCTGGATTTGAATCATATCTCCACGTATGTCTCGCCAAAAACTCAGCAGGCAAATAGCTGGGACGACGTACCTGAGGATATTAGGGATACCTTTGATCGTCTGGGCATTCCACAGGCAGAGGCAGAGAGCCTTGCTGGTGTTGGTGCTCAGTACGATTCCGAGATTGTCTATCACAACATGCGTGAGGAAGTTGCTGAGCAGGGCGTTATTTACACCACTATTGAGGATGCTTTGCACGATCCGCAGTGGGAGCCTGTTGTTAAAGAGTACTTTGGCAAGCTGATTCCTCCTTCAGACCACAAGTTTGCGGCTCTGCACTATGCCGTTTGGTCTGGCGGTTCTTTTGTGTATGTTCCCAAGAATGTCACTCTGGACTACCCACTTCAGAGCTACTTTAGGTTGAATGCTCAGGGCGCTGGCCAGTTTGAGCACACACTTATTATTGTTGAGGAAGGCGCTGACCTGCACTTTATTGAGGGCTGCTCCGCACCTAAGTACTACGCAGCAAACCTCCACGCAGGAGCTGTTGAGCTCTTTGTTAAGGACGGCGCACGTCTGCGTTACTCGACCATCGAAAACTGGTCCAAGAACATGTACAACCTCAACACCAAGCGCGCCATCATTGGCAGCAATGCAAAGATGGAGTGGGTCTCGGGCTCTTTTGGTAGCCACGTTTCCTATCTCTACCCATCTACCATCATGAACGGCGATTCTTCTAACTGCGAATTTACCGGTATTACGTTTGCAGGAGCTACGCAGGACCTGGATACAGGCTGCAAGGTTATTATCAACGGCTCCAATAACTCGGCAAACGTTGACACCAAGTCCATCTCCAAGGATGGCGGCGTCAATACCTTCCGCTCTGCCGTGACCGTTGGACGCAAGGCAGAAAACGCCCGCGTGGCGTTCTCTTGTCAGTCGCTGATGCTGGATAACATCAGCCGCTCCGACACCATCCCAGAGATGGATGTGCGCAATGCGACTGCTCAGATTGGCCACGAGGCAACTATTGGCCGCATTTCTGATGACACCGTTTTGTACCTGATGAGCCGCGGTTGCTCTGAGGCTGAGGCTCGCACCATGGTAGTCAACGGATTTGCAAACCCTGTCTCAAAGGAGCTCCCTATGGAGTACGCCGTTGAGATGAATAATCTGATCAAACTTGAGATGGAAGGAGCGATTGGCTAATGGATAACATTTTGATTAATCGCGCCAACGTTCCTGCAGCTCAGACATGGAACCGTCTACGCGCTAACTCACTGTCAGTTTCCGTTCCTAATCATGCTGATGCAGGCAAAGTGTACCTTCCTCTGCCTCGCCTTTTTGAGCGCATTGAGTGTGGAATGGGCCAAGAGGTTACTGACTACGTTGAATCTCAGGTATTCAAGTCCGATTTCTACAGTATTCCCGCTCATACCAAGCGAGAAGAACCTATTGTTGTTGCTGTTTCTGCAGCTCAAAACCAGTGTGCTAATACCGGCGTTATCGTACGTGAAGGTGCTGAGGCCACTGTCGTTATCGCTGCGTTTGCAGGCGATGTTGACGGCGACGCACCTACAGGCAGCGACGCGAACGACGATGCGCTTCCAACCAGCGCTGCGCTCACCCGCATTGTGGTTGAGGCTGGTGCAAAACTGCACCTTATTGAGATGCTTGGCGTCAATGAGGGCCAGCAGCACCTTGAAAGCGTTGGCCTTGAGATTCACCAGGACGCTGCTGTTGACGTTAAGCAGTACGCTCTGGGTGGATCAACCATCGGTCTTGGCCTTACCGCCAACTTAGTTGGCGCTCAAGCTCGCCTTGACCTTAACAATCGCTATCACGCTACTCACGAAGAGACGCTTGATATTAACCACCTGGTACGCATGCGTGGTACCTCTACGCGCGCGCTGCTCACCGAGTCCGGCGTCCTTAACGAGGCAGCTAAGAAGACGCTTCGCGCAACTATCGATCTTGTCCGCGGTGCAAAGGATGCCCAGGGCAACGAGATTGAAACGGTCATGATTCTTGGTGACGACGTTGTCAACAAGACCATGCCTGCTATTCTCTGTGATGAAGACGACGTTGCTGGTAACCACGGCGCTACTATCGGATCCGTCTCCCCTGAGCAGCTTGATTACCTTGCGGCTCGAGGACTTTCTCACCAGGCTGCAGAGCAGCTGTTTGTACGCGCTCTCTTTGAAGACGCCATCATCAACGCACCTGAGGAGATTTCCCACCGCGTGGCTGTTGAGCGTTGCGAGGCTGAGCTGGGCGCAGAAATTGCTCACGACTATGACGAAGCTGCAGCTAGTGACGACGCGACTGGCAACTCCCTGGCTGCCAGCGATGGCAGGGATTCCGGCGCTAAAGCCGATTCCAGCAAAGGTGGTGTCGCGTAATGACCGACGCAGAAGTTGCTCAGATTACTGATAACCCTTACAAGGCAGATTTTCCAATTCTGGCAGCAAACCCAGAGGTAGCTTACTTGGACAGCGCTGCTACTTCTCAGCGTCCCCATGCGGTTATTGAGGCGCAGTCTGGCTTCTACGAGACCATGAACGCAAACGCTTTGCGCGGATTGTACCGTTGGAGTGTGGAAGCAACCGCAGCTATCGAGGGAGCTCGCGCTTCGATTGCAAAGTTCATTGGAGCTGTCGATAAAAACGGCAAGCCAGAAAGCCAGCAGATTATCTTTACGCGCAACACTTCTGAGGCGCTTAATCTGGTTGCTTCAAGCCTTGGCCGCTATGCACTCAAGCCAGGCGATGACGTGGTCATTTCCATTATGGAGCACCACTCCAATATCATCCCATGGCAGCAGATTTGTAAAGCTACCGGCGCTAATCTGGTGTACCTGCGCATGAATTCGCAGTACCAGATTACGCCTGAAGAGATTGCGTCAAAGATTACCGAGCGTGCCAAAATTGTGTCTGTCACACACGTCTCCAACGTGCTGGGCACCCGCAATGACATCAAAGCCATTGCCAAGCGCGCTCACACTATGGGCGCCTACATGGTTGTCGACGCCGCCCAATCCGCACCTCACATCCCTATTGACGTGCATGATCTTGACTGCGACCTGCTGGCTTTCTCGGCACACAAGATGTGTGGACCTATGGGCATTGGCGTGCTCTGGGGTCGTGCAGAGCTGCTTGATGCCATGCCACCGTTCCTTACTGGCGGCGAGATGATTGATTCCGTCACCGAAACCAGCGCTGTTTGGGCTCCTGTTCCCGAGAAGTTTGAGGCAGGCACGCAGGACGCCGCAGGTATCTATGCTACCGGTGCCGCTATCGAATACCTCAACGGCTTGGACATGGCAAAGATCGAGAAGCGAGAAGAACTTCTCGCCAGGTACTTGGTGCAGCAACTGTGCACGCTGGACTTTGTTGACATCGTTGGCTCTAAGCTGGGACAAAACCACGTGGGCGCTGTAGCGTTTAACGTGCGCGGCGTTCATCCACACGACGTCTCGAGCATCCTAGACATGAATAACGTTTGCATTCGCGCTGGTCATCACTGCGCCGAGCCGCTTCTGATTGAGTTGCACGAGTCCAGCACCTGCCGCGCATCCGTTGCGTTCTACAACGATAAACACGATATTGACCAGCTCGTCGAGGGTCTTAACCAGGTATGGAAGATCTTTGGCAGCGCGGTCAGCAACAAATAAAACAAGGAGTTGAAATAAGTGGCAGCAAACGACCTGTATAACGCTGAGTTTATGGACCACGTTTCTCACCCCGATTACAAATACCAGATGGACAACCCAACCGTCTCCCACGAGGGTGTTAACCCTTCTTGTGGCGATGAGCTGACATTTTCCGTGCGCATTGAGGACGGAAAGATTGCCGAGGCTGCTTTTGTGGGCAGCGGATGTGCGATTTCTCAGGCATCGGCTGACATCATGAGCGATCTAATGATTGACCGCACCCCAGAAGAGGCCATTGAGCTCTGCAAACTCTTTGGACGCATGATTCGCGGAGAAGAGACCGACGAGGCCGTACTTGATCAGCTGGAAGATGCCAACATTCTGCACGACATCGCTCACATGCCCGCACGCGTTAAGTGCGCCGAGCTGGCATGGCATACGCTCGAGGAGATGCTCGAGGCTCACAGCAGCGGTTCTGCCGCCGGCGCGTCTACCACCGAGGACGGTACCGAGAGCAAGCACGCCGAGGACGGCGCCGAGAGCAAGCACGCCGAGGACGGCGAGTAGCCGTGGCTGGAATGTTCTCTACAAAGGGAATGTACGCACTCCGCGCAATGGCTGACCTGGCTGTTCACGAGGGATGGGTCTCGCTGGGAGACGTTTCCGAGCGCCAGAACATCTCGCGCAAGTACCTTGAGCAGGTCATTGCCCTGATGCACAAGGCTGGATACGTCGAGAGCCTGCGCGGAAAGGGCGGCGGCTATCGCCTCACGCGCAAGCCCGAGGACTACACGCTGGGTGAGATTCTTCGCGCAGCCGAAGGCAATCTTGCTCCCGCTAGCTGCTTGAACTGCACAAACACCACCCTCTGTCCTCAGATGGAGTCCTGCACCACCATCAACATTTGGCGTGACCTTGGCCGCATGACCTCCAGTTTTCTGGACAGCAAGACGCTCGCGGACATCGCCCAAAACGAAGGCAACATGCACATCTCCCCCGCCGACAACCCTACCGCTGAGTAAGCGTTTAAGCTGCGGTTTTATTGTCGTGTGCGGCGGGGCTTCATGACAAGAGGGCTCTGAAGTGCACCGGGTTTCTCGCGAGAAAGACGCACGCTGGTCAGTCAATTGCGAAGTGCAGCGAGTGCGCGCTGGATGCAAGCCGAGTGCGAGCCTGAAAATTACATCAAGTCTGAACAATTTGCCGGTTTTTCTTACCAAGTCTGAGTGATTTGCCGGTTTTTCTTACCAAGTCTGAGTGAATTCACTCAGACTTGGTGTGACTTTCAGGCTCTGATTTCCTATTCCTTAAAGAATTTCATTGCAGATTTAAGCCCGACTTACTTAATCTTTTCCAGCTCCTTCCACAATTTAATTCTTTTCTCTCTTTCAATTTGCCTTTGTTTTAAAGATGTATGTCTTCTCGATAAATTTAGCCTTGAGCGAATGACTGTAAATAGATTGTCCATAAAAACAATGTCGTCATATTCATTTTTGCTAATTACAAACTCTTCTATGCCAGCAGCTAAAAGTTCATTACTTCGTTTGTAGTCTCTACCTGCAATCTCAATTGATTCATGAACTGATCCATTATATTCAAGTGCTACATTTTGAGTACCTCGTGCATTTGATACACCGCTGGACAGAAGTAGATCGATTGCACGATTTTTCTTTTGAGATTTGATACCTGACATGTTTTGTATCTCAAATTCTTTGTTTAACTCAACGCATGGAATAGCATATCCACCTTTATACACTGGCATTAAAGCTCGAAGTGCAAGTTTAGCCTCCATCGGGGAAGCTGCATTTTCAACAGACAAATCTGCCGCAGCCTTTACTTTTCTAAAAGATCTAGCACCTTTCTTTTTGCTGAGATATGCAAGTAATTCTGACTTTTTGAAAAGAGGCGAATACCAATTTGACTGCAATTCTCCTGTTGACGCATCAATAACAAAACGTCCTTGGAATTCTGAAATGAGGAGCACTAGTTCTAACAGACTCAATTTAGAAGCCATTTGAAACAGCAATTCGAATGGAGATGAAATTAAAACTGAAAAGCTGCTTATATTCAGTTTTATTACAGAGTCAAGCGAAGCACATGTATCAACATGAAAATGAATTCCTTCATAAGCACAGGAATTCTTTTTATTGCTCACAGTAATTTCAACTGGATTTTTAAGTTCAATACCATAATCTACTAGCAACTCGGCATTAATAGCTCTAACCAAATCACGATAAGGAATATCATCTTTGGTCAGTAATTGTCTAGCATCTAAATTGAACTTATTCAGATACTCATTAAATCCATGCATTAAGAGTTCGTGTCTCCGTGTTCGCAAAGCACGATAAATTTGTAGAGCAGATGTATGTGAAAGGTAATATTCCATATGGAAATAGTATTTCTAAAAGTCAAATAAACAAAACAACAAAAAACCTACTGATATTTGATTAATACGTTATTTCCGCAGATAGATTAAAAACACCTTCAAATATCATCTTTTAAAAGTCCTGCTACAAAGATTAGACCACTTAAATAAATGTACTTTCTCAATTTCATGACAAATAAGTGACAAAATTAGAATTCCATAATTTAACTGAGTATTCTTCTCAATGCTGCATGACGCAAATGAGCATTACATGTTAATTGACACTAGTTTGAAATGCGAACTGGATTAAGCAGCTTGCGCACTTCTCTTTCATGAAACCGAGCCTGAATTGTTTAACAAGTCTGAACAAAATCACTCAGATAAGGCGAGAAAAACAGGCAAATTACTCAGACATGGTGAGCAAATCCGGCAAATCGTTCAGACTTGGCGAGAAAATCAGGCTCTCATCAAATGTATCTCGCGAGAAGAACGTGCTGGGTGCACGTCTTTCGCACATGCCGGCCCAAACAAAAAACGGACCTGGAGAAAATCCAGGTCCGTTGTTTTAACTAGCTGCGAGCGTGCAACGCTTCGATGCGCGCCCAGCGTAAACCGCAGCAGTTAGTTCCAGCCCTTACCGTCGGAACCAAACTCGCGGATGAGCTCCTTGGTGCGCTCGATGATTGCCTCGCGACCAGGCTTCAGAAGCTTACGAGGATCGTAGCCCTTGCCGTTGTCAACAAGGCCAGCCTCAACGTACTTCTTGGTTGCCTCAGCAAAGACAAGCTGAAGGTCGGTGTTAACGTTGATCTTGGAGATGCCCATAGAGATAGCCTTCTGAACCTGCTCTACAGGAATGCCGGTGCCACCGTGGAGAACAAGTGGAAGATCACCGACGCGCTCCTTGATAGCCTTGAGCTGGTCAAAGGAGAGGCCCTCCCAGTTAGCTGGGTAGATACCGTGAATGTTGCCGATACCGCAAGCAAGGAAGTCAACGCCCAGGTCAGCAATCTTTGCGCACTGCTCAGGATCAGCAAGCTCACCCTTAGCGGTAACGCCGTCCTCGGTGCCGCCGATGCCGCCGACCTCAGCCTCAACAGAAATACCCTTTGCGTGAGCTGCCTTTACGACCTCTTCGGTGCGCTTAAGGTTGGTCTCAAAATCAGGCTCGTGAGAACCATCGTACATGATGGAAGTAAATCCAGCCTCGATGCACTTGAATGCATCCTCGTATGAACCGTGGTCAAGGTGGAGAGCAACTGGAACAGTGATGTTCTTGTCCTCAACAAGACGACGAACCATATCTGCGACAACGCGGTAGCTTACCTGCCACTTTGCTGCGCCGCTGGTGCACTGAATGATGACAGGAGACTGAAGCTCTTCTGCTGCATCAAGGATTGCTGCGGTCCACTCAAGGTTGTTCTCGTTGAATGCGCCGATGCCATAGTGACCCTTCTCGGCACTCTGGAGCATGGCTTTTGCGCTTACAAGCATGCTAAACCTCCGTTTGACGGAAAACTGATACATATAAATGATACCTTGTTTCATCACCTTTGATACGGTCGTTTTTAACAAATACATGGCGAGAAACACGCGCATAAGAAAATCGCTTAGTTACTCACAGAACTTCTCGCCATTTCCGACACTGAAGTTGTATGTTGGATGAAACTTACTGCCCTCTGATGTTGCGATTTAGCGACGAAACATTACATCTTCACAAAAATGAGGTAGGCTATCAGTTCGAAGAAAGGAGCATCTTGTGAGCTATAAGCACTTTGATGCAGACAAAACTCGATTAGCTTCGCCTGCTCAGCCTACAGATGAGGCAACAAACGAGAAGCCCAGCCTTCTTAAGGACGTCTCAATTACCCAAATTTTGGCAACATCGCTTGCTGCGGTGACTGCGTTTGTACTGTCAAACCAGATTGGTATTGCCGGCTCGATTATTGGAGTGGCTGTTGGTGCCGCCGCCTCGGCGCTTGCTTCGCAGATTTACCAGAACGTTATCAGGCGCTCCACGCATAAGTTCCGCGCTGGCGACAACGATGAATATAACCAGCAGGCATATCCAAACAGCAGCCAAACAACGCTTGAAGGCACACAATATATGCCTCGAGCACAATATGCACCTTCCCGCGATTATTATCCCAACGCTGACTCTGGTACAGGGCAGTCTTCGCAGGTAAATCGCACGCCAACACTGTCTCGCAAGCGCGTAAGAGCGCTGACTATCGTGACTATTATTTCAATTATCTTTACCATTTCTGCCGTCATTCTTTATGCAATGTTCCTCAGCTATATCACCGACGGATCTGGCTTGGGACCAAAGGTCAGCACAACCCCAGTTGTGACGGAAAAAATTACGAATACCAGCAATTCGACGGATAAGAAAGACGATTCCAGCTCTTCTAGCGAGAAGACCGACGAGTCAAGCAAGTCCACTGATTCCAAGGATTCCTCTTCGGAGAGCACTGACTCCAAGAAATCAGAGACCACCAGCCCCGACAGCTCGTCTGAGAGTAATTCTTCTAGTAACAACTCCGGAACGGGCAGCTCAAACAGCAATTCTGGCTCCAATCAGAACTCTGGCTCTAGTAATAGTTCCGGCAGCGGATCCAGTGGTTCTGGCTCAAACAGCTCCAACGGAGGCAACTAAGTCGCGGTCTCATCACGGGCGGCGCGCCTAACAGCAACAACAAGCAGCAGCTCACACAGAGCTTGCTACAGAAAGGATAAGTATGGAAACCACAAACGCATGGAAAAAGTACACCTCGGAGGACCTGGACAAACTTCAGTCGTTTACCGAGGGCTACAGAAAGTTTATCTCCGAGAACAAGACTGAGCGCGAGTGCGCCGCAAGCGCTATCAAGCTTGCCGAAGCAGCAGGTTACGTTAAGCTTTCTGACGCCATCGCTGCAGGTAAAACCCTCAAGGCTGGCGATAAAGTCTATGCAGACATTCGCGGCAAGTCTGTCATCTTTGTTCAGATTGGTACCAAGTCCCTAGAAGAGGGTCTAAACATTCTTGGTGCTCACATCGACTCCCCTCGCCTGGACGTCAAGCAGAATCCTCTCGAGGAACGCAATGAGCTTGCTACCCTTGACACCCACTACTACGGCGGCGTCAAAAAATACCAGTGGGTCACTATTCCTCTGGCAATTCATGGCGTTCTTGCACTTAAAGACGGTAGCGTCGTAAACGTATGCGTTGGCGAGGATCCAACTGACCCTGTTTTCTGCATCTCCGACCTTCTCATCCACTTGAGCGCTGAGCAGCTTGGAAAGACTGCTTCCAAGGTCATCGAGGGCGAAATGCTGGACCTTATTGTTGGCAATCGTCCACTTGTTTGGGGCCAGAATGGCGAGAAACCCGCTGATGCAGAGGGCGACGAGCCAAAGGAAGCTGTTAAGGCTAACGTCATCAACATCCTGAAGGACCTCTACGGCATTGAGGAAGCAGACCTTCTCTCCGCTGAGCTTGAGATTGTTCCTGCAGGTCCTGCCCGCGATATGGGCTTTGACCGCTCCATGATCTTGGGCTACGGTCACGATGACCGCAGCTGCTCCTACCCTTCCCTGATTGCGCAGCTTGAGTGCGACACTCCTGCACGTACCTCCGTCACCATCCTGACCGACAAGGAAGAGATTGGCTCCGTTGGCGCTACTGGCATGAACTCCCTCTTCTTTGAGAACATCATGGCAGAGGTCCTGGCACTTGCCGGTTTTGAGTCTCCACTTTCCCTGCGCCGCTGCATGGCCAACTCCTACATGCTCTCCAGTGACGTTTCTGCTGGTTATGATCCTAGCTTTACGGGTAGCTTTGAAATCAAGAACTCCGCTATCATGGGTCACGGTCTTGCATTCAACAAGTTCACTGGTAGTGGCGGCAAGTTTGGCTCCAACGACGCTGATGCCGAGTACGTAGCACTGATTCGTCGCATTATGGACAACGCTGGCGTTCAGTTCCAGACCGCTGAGCTTGGTCGTGTTGACGCTGGTGGCGGCGGAACCATTGCTTACATGCTGGCTAAATATGGCATGCACGTCATCGACTGCGGCGTTCCCGTTCTCTCCATGCATGCACCATGGGAGATTGCAAACAAGGCCGACATCTTTGAGGCTTATCGCGGATATCGCGCATTCCTTGAGTTCAGCGAGTAATTAAACTACACAAATTAGCTGCACAAACAAAATTGTGCACGCAAATCAAGCTAACAAGAAAGACGTGAGAGACAAACTCTCACGTCTTTTTCTGTATCAAATCCAAGGCGAGAAACCCATCCAGCCCGCAGTGAACTGCCTCCCATTTCTTAGACACGAGAAATGGGAGGCAGTTCACAGCGCTCGTAAAGGATAACTATCCCAGCAATGAAAGCACTTCTCGCTTGGCAGCCAAAAACTCTTCGCTCAAATCAAATGATGCTAGGTCAGCACCTTGACCAGCGCCTTTGCCAGAACCTGCCTCCGATACCGTATCAGCGCAGCCCTGCGGTTCAACAACGCCCACAATCTTGGTTACCACACCCTGCGCGGGACTTCCCGCCATTACGTAAATGCGAGAAGCCATGGCAACCGCCTCATCAACGTCGTGCGTGATCACCAGCACGGAGAGGCCAAACTCCTTCACGGAAGACATGAGCCACGCACGCATTTCTCGCCGTGTGAGGGCATCGAGTGCCGAGAAGGGCTCGTCCAGCAGCATAATGTCTGAGCCAATGAGTGCCGTGCGCAGGAACGCAACACGCTGTCTCATGCCGCCTGAGAGCTCGTGAGGCCAGCTTTGTGCCACGCGCTCAAGTCCACCGCGTTCCAGCATCTCCTGTGCCTGTGCGCGTGCCTCAGAGCGCGAGACGCCCTTCAGCTCAAGCGGAAGCGCTACGTTGTCGATGATGCGCTTGCTTGGGATGAGCAAATCCTTCTGGAGCATGTAGCCGATGTGTCCCGGGTGTCCCGTGACATCAGAGCCATGCAGCAGTACCTTGCCCTGTCTCGGCTGCAGAAGTCCTGCAAGCGCATGGAGCAGCGTTGTCTTGCCGCAGCCCGAGCGACCAACCAAGCAGGTAATGGTACCAGGTTGCAGCTCAATTGAGATGTCCTTGGCAACTACCTGGCTGTTTCCCCAAACCAGCGTGAGGTTGCGTGCCTCAAGTGCTGGCGCGTCCTGTTGCGTCTCGCATGCAGGTGCAGCTCCTAGGCTTTTCTCGCCAGAAGCGTCCATAGCAGCACCTTCTGTTATGTCAATAAGCTTCTTATCCAAGGTACTCACTAGTAAATCCTGCGGATGGGTCAATCTTATTCTCTAGCAGCTGCTGGTTATTGAGCCAGGTGTAGAATCGCTGCCAGCGAGCAGAGTCAATAACTCCCCACTTCTCGGCGTCGTCAATGTATTTGGCAGCCAAGAACTTCTGAGAAGCTTTAACCAGGTCAGCGTCAAGTTCTGGAACAGCTTTGAGTAGAATTTCTGCCGCTTCATCAGGGTTAGAAACGCAGAACTCATAACCTTTTCTGGTAGCGCTTAAGAAGGCCTTAACAGCGTCTGGATTCTCTTTTGCAAAGCCATCATTTACTGCGATAACTGGCGTGTAGTAGTCAAAATTCTGATCAATAGCTGCAAACGCAAAGTAGTTGTACGCAAAGTTCTGAACACGAGCGTTTTGAACAGCCCACTGCTCATACACCCAAACAGCATCAAACATCTTTGCTTTTAGTCCAGATACCTCATCATCTACCTCATAAGGTACCATTTTAAGCGTGGAGGGATCTCCGCCATCAGACTCCATAACAGATCTGATAGTAGCCTGTTCAACAGGGAGATTCCACGTTGCGTAGGTACGATCATTAAGGTCACGTGGACGAACAATGTGATCTTCTTCACGACTCATAATGCCCGAAAGATTGTGCTGAATGATAGCAGCCACCGCGGTATACGGCAGCGGATTAGAAGACGAGAGGCTGTTAGCAATATAGTCCTGGTAGGTAACGCCCATCTGTGCGCCACCAGCACCAATCAGCGCATCGGCGCCGTCAGCAGGTGGCTGCTGAATAGTTACCTTGAGGCCTGCCTCATCAAAGTAGCCCTTCTCCTGAGCCACATAAATGCCGGTGTGGTTGGTGTTTGGAGTGTAGTCCAGTGCAAACGTAATCTCTGTGGTACCGCCGGAATTCTGCCCAGCACCCTTGTTTGCGTTGGATGGAGCAGACGGCTGCTCAAGCGAGCAACCTGCGCAAAGTCCTGCTGTCGAGAAACCCATCGCAGCTAGAAAGCCTTTTCTTGTTATATCCTTGCGGTTAAATGCGCTCATATGTGTAATCACTTCTTTCTTTGAGTTCCATCAAAGTTACCGTGCGGATTCTTTGGCATCCTGAGAGGTATCCCAAGGAAGCGCACGCTTTTGGACAAGTTCTACGAGCTTCATCAACACTAGCGACAGCGCAGACACCACCACGATTGCCGCAAACATCCTGTCGTACGCAAACGCCTTTCTGACGCGCGTCATATAGACACCAAGGCCAGCGTCGCCTCCCAGCCATTCTGCGATTACTGCACCAATTACGGCGTAGGTCACGCTCATTTTGAGTCCCGAGAAAAACTGTGGTGCAGCAGCAGCCAACTTGACATGCCAAAAAATCTGCACACGACTAGCTCCCATGGTGGTCATCAGGTCAACCATATCGGGATCTATTGCTTTAAATGCCGAGTTCAGCGCCACGGTAATAGGGAAAAACGTTGAAATGGCCACAAGAACAATCTTGGGCAAAAGACCATATCCTAGCCAGAGCACCAGAAGCGGCGCGATAGTCACAATGGGGATAGTCTGCGAGATAGTTACAAGTGGAGAGAGCAATTTATCCAGCGTTTTGAAGAAGTCCATAAGAACCGCAAGCACAAAGCCAATAAGCACTCCAATAGCCAGACCTACAAGGGATTCTAAAAGCGTAATCCCTGTATGTGTCATAAGAAGCTGAAAGTCCTTAACCAGCGCAAATACAACCTGAACAGGAGTTGGAACAAGGTAATTTGGAATAATTCCCGCAACAATAACAAGCTGCCAGAGCACAAGAAAAGAAGTAAGGGATATGGCTTGCAATGCAAACTGAGAAAGTTTTTTCATATGCCCTCCTTCTTATAGTGCGTAAGGACGGCATTGGCTCCCTACGCTGGCATTGCCCAGATCAGGTTTATGGGTCGCAGCATAAGGTGCTGCCTCTCAGCCGGGCCATTTCCCAGCTCCCCGTACATTTATTATAGCGCGGACTAGCGCGGACTCCTCTAACATCAAATAAATAGTTAAACAATGCCCCGAAGCCACGTGATCTTAGCCCAACGGACTAGCCCAGAAGCTCCTTAAGTCCCAGCTTATCTGCCTCAGTAATTTGACGAACCACCTTTGCTGGAGAACCCACAACAAGAGAATTGTCTGGAATATCTTTAGTAACCAGACTATTAGCACCAATTACACAGTTATTTCCGATAGTTACACCGGGAAGCACCGTCACATTTCCGCCAAACCAGCAGTTATCTCCTACTGTAATAGGTAGAGCTCGCTCATACCAAGCGTTTCTCTCCTCAACATCTAAAGGATGCTGAACGGTGTACGCCTTAAACTGAGGGCCTACAAAACTATGAGCACCAAAAGTGATAGGCGCACAATCCATCAAGTATGCACCATGGTTAATAAAGCTATGTGGGCCAATCTTGATGTTGAAGCCATAATCGACGTTGAAGGGAGAAACTGCTGCACTTCCCTCTCCTAGCTCACCGAGAAGTTCAGTCAAAATCTGACGGCACTTTTCTTTATCACTTGGACGAGTCTGATTAAACTCCCAGGCAAGATCCTTAGCGCGCCAAAAAGCTGCGCTTTGTTCTGCGTCAGCTTCACCACCACACCACTCACCAGCGCTCATGCGCTCAAGCTTTGATTTCTTATTTTCTGACTTTGCGATGGTCTGCTTTGGATCAATATCATACATGACTAACTCCTTGTGTCTCTATATATAATAACAAGAAGTGTAATAAAAGAAGAGCCCCTGACGAGGCTCTTCTCAGTTAGTTTAAAGTTCTTGTAACCAACTACATTGCATCAAAAACATTTACCCACTTAAGCAGGAACTCTGTTTCTTTTACACGACCGCGAGCAAGCTCTGCTGCAGCAATAATGCCAAGCCATTCGTTTACATACTGACGAGTGCAGCCTTGCTTGGTGCAATACAGATTGATGTATTTCTCGGCAAGTTCCTCATCGCCATGAAGAAGCAGGTGCAGGTAAGTTGTAGCGCAGTCTGCAGCACCATTGCCCTGTGTAGCGTGAGCCCAGTCAAGAATTACAGGAGCGCCATCCTCGGTGAGAATAACGTTGGAAGGAACAAAGTCACCATGACAGACCTTAGTGTGAGGCTTCATGCCATCAAGCTTAAGCAGAAGCTCGTACCTTGTAGCCTCATCAAGAATGTCTGGAATGCTATTAATCATTCTAGTGAACTTGTCTTTTTGACGAGTAAGAAGTGGTGCCTTATGAGCGTGAATAGCCAGCTCAATATCGACGAACTTATTGAGATACTCGTCCTCTTTTTCTGGATGCTCCTCAATAAGCTGCCTGATTGTTTTGCCTGCAACTTTTCTGGTTGATACAGCCCAGCAATTACCTACCTTACTGATCTCTACAAGAGAAGGTACGTTGATGCCGGCCTGCTCAGCACGAGTGAGGTTTAAAGCCTCATTCATAATATCAGCAGAAGGTTTGCTTCCGCTGAACACCTTAACGACTGTGTCTCCGTTGTCGTACACAACTTTGTTATTACGCTCGACAATTACCTTTTTATCAGCTTTGAGCTCCATAACAACCTCCAATAAGGTACTCATGCAGATACTCACTATCCACCTAGTAGTATTGTCCTTCTTCTCTAACCTCTCCTGGCGAGAAGAACACTCTTATTGGTTAAACGGTTGGCAAATTCGGTGAACGTAAACATCTCCAGTTAAAACAAGGAATCGTCCTTCTGACAAAGATCCCCCGCTTTTTATAAAAGCGGGGGATCTGCATACTAAGTGTATGTGTGTTGCTTACTGCTCTTTACGAGTGCGAGCATATGCTCCAACACCAACAAAGCCAGCGCCGACCGTTGCAAACGCAACCATAGCTACTACGCTTGCGTCACCAGTATCAGGCGTGCGGTGCTTACGCTTCTTACCAGGCTTCTCTGGAGTTGGGGTTGGGGTAACTGGAGTCTCGGTGTTTGTGATGGTAAAGCCATTAGCCATATCACCAGTGATCTCTGAAGTGTAACCCTCAATAGCATCCTCAGAAACGGTGTAAGCAATGACGTGATTATCTGCTGCGTAAAGATTTACGCCAACAAATGAACCGGTCCAATTGTTTGCCTCAGAAAGGACAAGGGTCTGACCAGTGTCAACACCATCAGCAAGCAGGTGAACGGTTACAGAATCCTTCTTTGTACCATTCCAAACCTTGGTTACTGGAACATCGCGAGTTACAGGAGCATCGGCCTTATTGGTTAAGGTAGTAACGTTACCATTAACCTCAGGAGTCTGAGCAGTCCAACCGACTACGGTTCCTTCTGTAAAGCTCAAAGTTACGTTATCAGGAAGACCGTGGAATGTATGCTCCCAGTTGTTTGCTGCAGAAAGCTCAACGGAGTCAACAACATATCCATCTGCCTTTAGATAAACAGTAAGCGTCTCTGGAATAACTGCATCTGGGTTTGCAGAAGTATCCCAAACC
>JAGZNE010000025.1:0-17764 GCA_018363825.1 Atopobium sp.
GGGTCATGGAATTCTGAAGGAGGTCAACGGAGATCGTCCTGTTGACGAGGTATTCGCCGACGTAAAGACACTCCTCGCACTATGATTACGATAAAAACACCTGAACAAATCGAGGCAATGAAGGTGTCGGGCGCCCTTTCTAAGGCAGCCCTTCGTCGTGCTGGATCCATGATTAGACCTGGTGTTTCAACGCTCGAGATTGATCGCGCTGTTGAAGCTTTTATTAGACTTCATGGCGGAACCCCTACCTTTAAGGGCTACGGTGGATTCCCTGGATCTGTTTGCTCTTCTATTAACGAGCAGATTGTTCACGGTATTCCATCAGCAAACGTCATTTTGCAAGATGGCGATATTCTGACCATTGACACGGGTGCTACCGTTAACGGTTGGGCAGGAGATAACGCTTGGACGTTCTACTGCGGAACAGTTGACGAGAAAACCCAGGCACTTTGTGAGGTTACCCGCGATTGCCTTAAGGCAGGTATTGCAGCTGCTGTTCCTGGAGCTCGCCTTGGCGACGTTGGACATGCAGTTCAGAAGCTTGCTGAGGATAATGGCTATGGCGTTATTCGTGATTTTGTTGGCCATGGTATTGGTCGCAATCTTCACGAGGACCCAGAGGTCAGAAACTATGGTCGTGCAGGTAACGGCATTGTTCTTCGTGAGGGAATGGTAATTGCAATTGAGCCTATGATTGCTATGGGTACCTACGATTGCACCGTTCTTGAAAATGGTTGGACCGTTGTTACAGATGATGGCCTGCCATCAGCACATTATGAGAACACGGTTGCTATTACTGCCGATGGTCCCGTTATCGTTTCAGAAGATGAAGTTGGTCCATGGTGCGAGATGCAAGGCGGTCTTGAGTAACACATACATTGTTCTTCTCGCTATCTAATTGTGTTGAAAAAATAAGTGATAGACGAGTGGCACATTTTTATGTATTATTGATAACCGCTGTCGATGTGTCGAGAGGATGAAAGTTGGCTAAACAAGACGCGATTGAGCTTGAAGGCAAGGTACTAGAACCCCTGCCAAACGCTATGTTTAACGTTGAGTTAGAGAACGGCAAGACCATCCTTTGCACCATCTCAGGTAAGATTCGAATGAATTACATTCGAATTCTCCCTGGTGACAAGGTTGTAGTAGAGATTTCTCCTTACGATCTTACCAGGGGTCGCATTACCTACCGTTATAAGTAAGTAATGCAAAAGTCTTGTGCCATGCATGAGGCTATCTGTGTCTTTGCGCACGTTGCAAGGGCATATGTACGTAAGTACAGTCGGTATTTCACGCCAGCGGCTGGGCGAGTATATAGTTCGTATCAGCAGAACCGAAAGGAAGACACATGAAGGTACGTCCTTCGGTAAAGAAGATGTGCGACAAGTGCAAAGTCATCCGTCGCCACGGTAAGGTTTACGTGATTTGCGAGAACCCGCGCCACAAGCAGCGTCAGGGCTAAGGAAGGAGCACCAAGTTGGCCCGTATTAACGGCGTCGACCTGCCACGCGATAAGCGTGTTGAGGTCGGACTCACCTATCTTTACGGCATTGGTCAGACTCGTGCAACCAAGATTTGCAACGAGACTGGTATCGATGTAAATACTCGCGTCAAGGACCTCACAGAGGAAGAAGTCACCAAGATTCGTGACTTTATTGACGCTAACTACACCACCGAGGGCGATCTTCGCCGCGAGGTGCGTCAGAATGTTGCCCGCCTGATGGAGATTGGCTGCTACCGCGGCCTCCGTCACCGCAAGGGCCTCCCTGTCCACGGTCAGCGTACCCACACTAACGCTCGTACTCGTAAGGGTAAGAAGCGTCAGGTGGGCGGCAAGAAGAAGTAGGCGAGGAGTAGCTAATGGCACAGAAAAAGAACGCTCGCACTACACGCGTCCGCCGCTCCGAGCGTAAAAACATTGCAGTGGGCCAGGCCCACATCAAGAGCACATTCAATAACACGATTGTCTCTATTTCCGATCCCCAGGGTAATGTAATTTCCTGGCAGTCCGGTGGTACCGTCGGCTTCAAGGGCTCTCGTAAGTCCACTCCTTTTGCTGCACAGCTTGCAGCAGAGGCAGCAGCAAAGGCAGCAATGGAGCACGGTCTCCACAAGGTAGCTGTTTTTGTTAAGGGCCCAGGCTCTGGTCGCGAGACCGCAATCCGTTCCCTTCAGGCAGCAGGCCTTGAGGTTTCGGGTATTCAGGATAAGACACCTATTGCACACAACGGCTGCCGTCCTAAAAAGCGCCGTCGCAACTAGCACGAAAGGACAAGCAAATGGCAATTGATAGGACCCCGGTCCTTAAAAGATGTCGTCAGCTTGGCATCGATCCCGTTGTGATGGGGATCAATAAGACTTCTAACCGTGAGCCACGTCGCCGTCGTCGCCAGGAGAGCGAGTACGGTATGCAGCTCCGTGAGAAGCAGAAGGCTAAGTTCATTTACGGCGTCCTTGAGAACCAGTTCCACGGCTACTATGAGATGGCTAAGAAGAACCCAGGCATTACTGGTGACAACCTGATGAGCATCCTTGAGACTCGTCTTGACAACGTCATCTTCCGCCTTGGCTTTGCTCGTACACGTAAAGAGGCTCGTCAGACTGTCCGTCACGGTCACATCACCGTTAACGGTCAGCGCGTTGACATTCCTTCTTATCGTGTAAAGAGCGGCGATGTTATCGCTGTTGCTTCCAAGGCAAAGGATCTTCTTCCAATCAAGGAAGCTCTCATTTCCTCCGAGCACATGGCAGTTCCTGCATGGCTTGAGGTTGACATTGAGAAGCTGCAGGGCACTGTTCTTCAGCTTCCAACCCGCGATCAGATCGACCTTGAGATTGACGCACAGCTGATCGTCGAGCTCTACTCCAAGTAAGCCCGACCCGTTTTGGAGGTAGCAATGTCCGAATTTATCCGACCAAACGTGTCGGTAGATGAAATCGGCGCAAACGTCGCTCGTGTGAGCGTAGAGCCGCTTGAGCGTGGCTATGGTGACACGCTTGGCAACTCCCTCCGCCGCGTACTGCTTTCCTCTCTTGAGGGAGCTGCGGTTGAGGCCATCCAGATTGATGGCGTTCAGCATGAGTTCACTACGGTTGAAGGCGTCTATGAGGACGTTACTGACATCGTTCTGAACGTTAAGGGCCTAGTTTTCCGCAACACCAACAACTCTGATGAGGCTGAGGCTTCCATCTCTGTTGATGGTCCTTGCAAAGTCTCTGGTGCTGATCTTGATGTTCCTATGGGCTACGAGCTGGTTAACCCAGCTCAGCACATTTGCACCCTTGCTGAGGGAGCTCATCTTTCCATGAGACTTCGTCTTGGTAATGGTCGCGGTTATGTTTCCGGTGAGGATAACGAGCGTGAGAGCGATCCAATTGGATTCATTCACGTTGACTCGATCTTCTCGCCAGTTCGCCGCTGCGCTAAGGCTGTTGAGCCTTGTCGTGTTGGCCGTCACACCGACTATGATCGTCTGGTGCTTGAGGTTGAGACCAATGGTGCAATCAGCCCTCGCGAGGCTGTCGTTGAGGCTGCAAACATCATTAACCAGCACATGAGCGCATTCATGGGACTTACTGATTTTGACGAGACTCAGGAAGAGGCTTCGATTTTTGCTAAGGCAGACGTCGAGGACGATTCCGAGCTTGAGAAGCAGGTTGAGGACTTGGACCTTTCCGTCCGTTCTTACAACTGCCTCAAGCGTGCAGGAATTCACTCTGTCCGTCAGCTCGTTGATTTCTCTGAGAACGATCTTCTCAACATCAGAAACTTTGGTGTTAAGTCTATTGAAGAAGTCAAGGAAAAGCTCGAGAGCATGGGCCTGTCCCTTAAGGCTTAGTCGCGCCTTGTCACGCATAGGAGAATGTAAATTATGAGGCACAATAAGAAGAGGGGCATGAAGCTTGGTACTGATGCTAGCCACACCAAGGCCATCAAGAAGAGCCTGATCCAAGCCCTTTTCACTAACGATCGTATTAAGACTCTTGACGTCCGCGCTAAGGCAGTTCGCGGCGAGGTCGACAAGGTCATCACTTGGGCAAAGCGCGGCGACCTTCACGCTCGTCGTCTTGCTATGGCCAAGGTTGGTAACGCAGAGCTTGTCCGTGAGGTATTTGACAAGGCTGCTCAGGGTATGTGGGCTGACCGTAACGGCGGTTACACCCGTATCATGAAGCTTGGTCCTCGTAAGGGCGATGCTTCTGAGGTTGTTATCCTTGAGCTCGTTACCGAGCCAGTTCAGCCAAAGGCTTCTAACAAGAAGGCTAAGGCTACCAAGGTTGCTCCTGCTCCTGTAAAGGAAGAGGAGACCGAGGCTCCAGCAGAGGAGACCGAGCAGACCGAAGAGGCTGCAGAGTAACTTCTGTCAAAGTGAATCTGAAGAGGTCCTGGCTTTTTGCTGGGACCTCTTTTTCAAATAAAGGAGGGTTGTCATGATTGAGTTCAAAAACGTATCTTTCGCATACGGTACGTCAGCTGCATCACAATCTATGACTGACTCTGCTTCTGAAGGTGCCATAGGAGCCACTGAGAGCCAATCTCCGCACCCAATGGCACTAACCCTTGATAACGTTTCATTTACCCTAAAGCCGGGCTCTAGAACGGTTGTGCTTGGCCACAATGGTTCAGGCAAGTCAACGCTTGCAAATCTTTGTAATGCATCACTTTTTCCTCTATCCGGAGAGGTTTTAGTAGACGGCAATTCAGTGACCGTAGTGCCGTCTACTCAGATTTCTTCCGTTGTGGGAATGGTTCGTCAAGATCCAACAGCGCAGCTTGTTTGTGCAACTGTCTTTGATGAAGTTGCCTTTGGCCCTGCTAATCTTGGTTTGCCAAAAGAAGAGATAGTTTCTTGCGTTACTCAAACACTGGAGCTTTGTGGCATTGCCGATTTGATTGATGCGCCTACCCATACGCTTTCTGGAGGCCAACAGCAGCTTGTTTCTATTGCAGCAGCGCTTTCAGTGCATCCACGTTATCTGGTGCTTGATGAGGCGTTTGCTCAGCTTGATACTCGATTCAGAAATCACCTTTCTAACCTGGTAAATACCCTTGTTGCAAACGGGATGGGTGTGCTTGAGATTTCTCATTCGTTTGAGTCTCTTCCCGGGGCTGACCAGGTACTTGTTTTGGAGAAAGGCCAGCTAGTTTGGTCGGGAACTCCCACAGAGTTTCTCTTGAATGCAAACGCAATCGCAAACGCTGGTTTTGATGATGCACTCACAGCAACAGCGCATATAGCTGCACAGGCTGGCTATAAATTTGATGTGCCTTTTAACGCATCAGAGTTTGTTGCGTTTCTTGTTCAGAACAACCTTGCGTTTGATGCTTTGGATACCCTTGTGTATCAGCGTGCCCTTGAGGTGGTGCGAGCAAACAACTATGACGGAATTCAAGCTCTTAGCGAGGAACACGAGCTGGCAGTTTGTGGCGTGTCTCATGCGTTTGACAAGCCCGTTCTGCATGACGTAACTATTTCCTCTACGGGAGAGCTTGTTGTTCTGGTAGGCGCTTCTGGCTCTGGAAAAACAACCTGCGCCCGCATAGCTGCTGGCCTCATAGAGGCTGATACCGGGCACGCAACAATCGATGCGCGACTGGTGCGTCCTGGAGATGTCGGCATGTGTTTCCAGCGCCCCCAGGATCAACTCTTTGCCCAAAGTGTTGCTGAAGATATCGCGTTTGGTCCAATTAACAAGGGTTTCTCGCCAGATGATGTTGAGGCGCTTGTCGCGTATGCGGCAGCGCGGGTGGGGCTTGACCAGCAGGTCATGGACGCGTCTCCGTTAACGCTTTCTGGTGGCCAGGCTCGTCGCGCAGCGCTTGCAGGAACACTGGCCTGCGCAACGTACGCGGTGGTGTTTGATGAGGCAACGTCTGGACTTGATGGCGAGGCGCGCTCGCAGGTGCTGCATCTTGCTCGTGAGCTGGCAAACGAAGGCAAAGCGGTTCTTGCAATCACCCATGATGTAAGCGAATGGCTTCCTTTTGCTGACAGAGTAGTGTTTCTCGAGAAGGGCTGTGTTGTTGCAGACGTCAATGTGCAAGAAGCACAGACAACCCCAGAGATATACGAGGCGGCGCAGCTTGATTGCCCACTGTTTGTAAGCGTATTGCATGAGCTTTTGGAGGCCTGCTATGTCTAAGTGCCCCTGTGCTCTGCTTAAGCACTTCTCGCTTGCTTCATTGACAGCGCAGACAAAAATCGTTGCCACTTTTGTGGGTATTGTTGCTCTCTTCTCAGTACAACAGCCACTTGCCTTTGCGGTGTTCGCCTTGATTTGCGTGAGCCTTTTGTGGAGTGCTCGTGTAAGCTTGCCGGAGTTTTTGCGCGTAGCAAAGCCTGCAGCGTTCATTTTGCTTATATCATTTGTAGCCAATACGCTGGTGTTTATTGGACATCCCGATATCATTTTTTCTGGATCAGTTGGTCTTTCTGTGGCGGGTTTTTACAGAAGCACTGTAGCTATTGCCCGTGTGTTGCTTGCCTTGGCGCTGGTTTTATCGGTTGCGTCAACAACTACACCTACGCAGCTTGCTGATGGATTTTCTGTACTGTTGCTGCCTCTGCGTCTTATTCGTATTGACGTTGATGGTTTGAGCATTGTGCTCTCAATTGCTCTGAGAGCAATTCCGCTTACCTTAGAAGAACTCGACAGAATTAGAGCAGCTCAGAGGGCACGTGGATTCAATTTTGAATCGGGCGGTATTGTTGAGCGCATCAAAAAGTGGTTTACGCTTTTGGTACCGCTGACCGTCTCGCTCTTTCAGCGCGCAGATCAGATGGCACAAACAATGACAGATCGCTGCCTTGGCGCAGCTAAACGCACGCGTATCTCCGCAAAAATGCAGCTTATTGACTGGGTAGTGTTGCTGCTGTGGACGGCGTTGTGCCTTGGTCTTACAACGCTGTAGTGATCTTGCATTGCAGGTACTGCCTTGCGGCGCTGTAGCGAGCTTGCAACGCTGTAGCGCTGGCGTTTGTTGTCGCGTAGCGTGCGCTTTCTTTGAGCCTACGATACAATCACTTTGTTGCGCCAAAAGTCTTTTCAGGGAGCTTCATGAACTCAGAAACATCACAAAGTATTGCATCAAATTGCAGTTTTGATGCATGCGAGGAGTCTTCGGCTGAGCCTTCAGCTCCTGAGACTCTCGCTGAAGCTTCTTCTGAGCCTGAAGCTACACTTGTTATCCAGCTGGGCTACCGCGGCGCTGCATTCTGCGGCTTTGCCGAGCAGCCCACCCAGCGCACCGTTGCAGGAGACCTTCGCCGCGCGCTTGAGACCGTTTTGCGCAGAGAGGTTGAGCTCACCTGTGCAGGCAGAACCGACGCCGGCGTGCACGCCCAGGCCCAGTACGTGAGCCTGCCTGTGTATGGCGCTGAGCTGGCGCTGTCTGGCGAGAAACTCGTCCGCTCGCTCACCGCTCTGACCGACGATGACATCTCTATCCGACAACTCTTCCGTGCCCCACAGGGTTTCTCGGCACGCTTTGATGCCCAGGCTCGCTCGTACCGCTATCGCATTTGTGCAGATAGCGCTCGTCCCGTGCTGGGCTGGGACCACGTGTGGTGGTACAACGGTCACTTGGACGCAGAGCTTATGGACAAGGCGGCGCAGGCGCTAGTGGGAGAGCACGATTTCAAGAGCTTCTGCAAGGCAATTTCTGCCGAGGGCAAGCCAACGCATCGTTTTGTGGAGCGCCTTACGGTAGAAGAAATTGAAGAGGCTGGCGAGAAACTCATTGCAGTTGATATTACGGGTAACGCCTTCTTGCATAACATGGTGCGCACGATTGTGGGCACACTGGTTGAGATTGGCCGAGGTCACAGGCCTGTTGAGTGGATCGACGAGGTTCTAGCTGCTCAGAATAGAATTGCTGCTGGCAGTTGTGCACCTGCTCAGGGCCTCACGTTTGTGAGCGTTCGCTATCCAGAGGGTGTTTTGCAACCTTGGTAGCGCTTTCGGTTCCTTGATTGCGTCGTAGTTTCTGTGTGCCAATCCAGCTCCATCGGTCTTCTCGCGCCGTTTACGAAGTCTTTTCTACCACTTGTATTGTGTGCGGTGGTTTCCCTCGCAAAGAAATAGCATCATAGAAGAGAGCGTCTTTTCAGGAGCTCTTGCAGAGCTGATGTACAGTGAGGCAGGGAGCCAGTATGTTTAGGAAAAGAGAAAGATTTGAGCGCAGTGATGTCCCGCGCCAGAATCCCTATACCAACGTGATTGGCCTTGCCGTAGTTGCCATTGTTGCCGTACTTGTGGGTATTGTTGTTGTAACTATTTGGGACCGCGTACAGCTTGAGTCTCACCTGGGAGATCATGGGCTTAACAAGGCTGTAAAGAGCCAAAGCGTTTCAGGCAATCCGGATGGCACTACGCAATCTGATGATGATTTTCTTACCTATGCCGTTATCAGCACAAATTCGCTTAAGGCAGGGGAGTCAACGCTTCAGTCTGTGCAACTTTTGGTTATTGATCGCACACAGGGAACTGGTCATATAGTGTCTATTCCTACTGATGTTTATGCAGAAGTAGACTCAAACGCTAAAACACTGGCAGATATTTACAAAGATGACGGCCAAAGTGCTTTTGTTGGCGCGCTTGCTTCTATCACCAACATCAAGATTACACACGTTATCATTGCCACAGATGATGTGTGGGAGAAAATCTCGGCACTTTCTGGTTCGGGTGCTCGCTCACTGGTAAGCAATGCTTCCAGCCTGCTGTCCTCCATGGTTACCGATATGAAGCCCAGTCAGCTTCTTGAGCTTGCAGAGATTGTGCAGCCAATTGGCGTATCTAATCTTGAGCATGATGAAGCTCCTGTTGTTGAAGGTTCAAGTGGCACTACCGTTGACCCTACGGCCTTAGGAAAGCTTGTTGGCATGCTCGTATAGACGTTATGGGCGTTGTGTGTAGCGCCGCTCCTACAAAACAGGTCAGATGTCCACATAACAGCAGTTAAACACGATATGTGGAGAGATTTTGATAGAATAAAAATGTCTTTTTAATTCACTTTTTATGGGTAAACTGGTATCTAAAATTTAGGACCAGTTTGGGGGATGTGGAATGCACGAGCGCTCATACAATCCACATATGATTTCGGTTCTCATGGCCGCTGATAATGATGCTGATGCTATTAGAACGGTAATTAGGCAACTTCAAGAGCAGACATACCCTCATTGGGAGCTCATCATCGTTGACAATAGCTCCGATCCCCAGATTGCTCGCATGTTAGATAACCTTGCCAATCAAGAGCCTCGTTTAGATGTCTTGTGTCAATCGGGCATTAGTCATTTTGTTGCGCTTGAGATTGCTCAGGGTCGTGCTCGCGGAGCTTATACGCTTACCACTGAGCCTTCTTATATGTTTAATCCTCATGTTTTGCAGAAGCTTTATGCTGCAGCTACTGCCCTCGGTCCTGTTGGTTCACCTAAAGCGGCAGATATTGTTATTGCGCACATGAAAAACGCCAATTCACCTATGGAATGCAAAAAGGCTTTTGGTACAAAGGCTTCTGCATTGTCGCAGGTATTTGAGGAGTCACAGCTTCCTTATTTGACGTCTATGAGCGGAAAGCTGTGCTCAACGCGTATTTTGACCGATATCAAACATGAGCCAGAGACTGATGGTGAGTGTAATTTTGTAGGCTACTGTTTTGAGAGCGCAAAAAACATCACGTATGCTCCTGAGGCAATTTTTGTAGATGTACCAGCAGATTCTTCGAAGGAAGAAGAAACTATTACTGCCGCTATGGATAAACTTACCCAAGAGCGTCAGGCACTTGGCGCTCTTGCCAAGCACCTTGGCTTTGCAAACTCCAAAAAAGTTCAAAAGTTGATTAGTCGTTATCTGATCAGCAAGCTTCTTAAGAACATGTATCCCGTTTTTAACGAGGAGTCTCAGCTCAGCCATGAGGAGAAAGAAAATCTGATTGTTAAGATTCTTTCTAATCCCGTAGCTCATCTGATTGTTACTGAAGCAACTTCTCCGCGATTAGTTGCTCATGCCCTGCTTGGTGCCATTTTGTCTAACACAACGCAGGCGCGCTATGCCTATGCACGAAGAGCTGTATGGTATGCGCGTTTTATGCGTATACCACTTGCGTAAATAACTTTATGTAAGGTTGGCCCGTAGTTAACCGCTTGATGTCGTCGTCCTTAGCGTCTATCCATAAGCGATTTGAACGTCTGTGCAATGCCGTCATTTTTGACGCGGAAGAATCCCTCTTTGGCTAGATAAGCATAGCGGGAAAACTTGTCATTCTTAGGCAAAGCAATACCGCGTACCTGCGCAAAGAGTGCCTTACCTGTGCTCGAGATTGCAGGGTTTTCAAACACGCGCTTTGCGTCCATGCGCTCAAAGCTTTTGGCGAGAAGATCGCGCACTTCTGAGTCAATCTGACCTGCAGCATCATGTTCTTCTCGCCAGACAAGTGCGTCTTTTGTAAGCAGTGCGTAGTTGATGCCGCGCAGCGTGAGCGCGTTGAGCGCTACGTCTGAGGTGATGTTGCGTGCATCCACAACGTCCATCATGTCATTCCAGCGCTCAAGCGGAATTTTGGGCTGACGCTGCGCAAAGGTGGCAGCTTCTGCATAGCCATTCTCGCGATAGTTATAAAGCGCAGAGTCTGTGTACACTATGCGAGCTTCGCAGCAATGTGAGGCAATAAGGAAGGGGTTGTCAACCCAGCCTGCACCAGGGACTTCTTTAAAGCTGATGTTGTTCTGGGTCAAGAATTCTTTGCGATAGAGTGCTGTCCAAATGGCAGGATGGTGCAACAGAAGCTGAGCCATCTGGTCAATAGAACAGGGCTGATGCTTGGGTTTGACGCGGCCCTTATAAGCGCATGGAATCCTGTGCTCGCCAGAACCAGCAGCATTCTTTACCTGCGACTTTACTCCTGCTCGACCGTTTTTCTGATTGCCAAACACGCGCCAATACGCAGAACGAGCAATATCTACCTGGTCTTCTCCGCCGTTTGCTTGGATAAGATCAACAAGTTCTTGAACCATAGTTGGCTCAAGGTAATCGTCAGGCTCAACAATACCCACCCATGTGCCATGAGCTGCGGCAATACCACGATTACACGTTTTTCCGTAGCCTTCGTTTTCTTTGTCTATGATGACAAGGCGTCCATCACGGGCAGCATATGCTTCCAAAAGAGCTAAAGACGAGTCAGTTGAGCCATCGTTTAAGCAAATAATCTCCAGGTTGGTATAGCTCTGCGATTGAATGCTTGCCAGGCACTGCTCCAGATAATCCGCAACGTTATATATAGGCACAACAAGAGAAACCAAGGGTTGGTGGTTTTGAGCGTGACTCATCTAAACTCCTTTTGATTGCTGCCTTATACTATAGAGGCATCAACTCACTCACGAAGTCACATTTTGAGGAAATATGAAGCGCACCGCCCTTGTCATAGTCACCTTTAAACGCCAGGAACTGCTTTCCAACCTGCTCAATTCCATTACGCAGCTCACGCAGGCTCCATGGCGCATCATTGTTGTGGACAACGAAAACTCCTCGGAGACAGCCTCGCTTGTGTCTGACTTTTCCGAGAAGGTCAAAACCTTGTGGGGAGAAACCACTACAGATCCTGATGTCCACGGTGGCACTAATCGCGTGTGTTACGTACCTATGGAGCAAAACACCGGTGGTTCCGGCGGCTTCTCTGAGGGTGTGCGCGTAGGTTATGAGCTGGGCGCTGAGTGGTTCTGGGTTATGGACGATGACGTTGCCGTGCTGCCTGATGGCCTTGATAAGCTTGACGCATGGTCAGACAAGGCTGAGGTCATCCAGGGCCAGCGCTACGACTTTGATGGCGGTCCTTTCTTCTGGCAGTATCGTTTTAGTACCGCTTTGGGCATCTATAATCCGCTGGCAAAGGCCGGCTTTGACGGTGTGCCTTATCGCAAGTGCAATGTGATGTGCTTTGAGGGCGCCTGCTTTAAGCGCTCTGTAGTGCAGAAGATTGGCCTACCTGATGCACGTTTCTTTATCTACTGGGACGATGCTCTGTACGGCTATTTGGCCAGCAAGGTGACGCAGCCTATTTTGATTCCAGACTTTGTTCTCTCAAGATGTCGAGAAGTTCCTGGTCAGAGCATTGGTTCTGTACGCCAGCTTAATTCAACCTCTGATATGACACGCTATTACATCACACGTAACCGCGGCTATATTGCCCGTTACTTCCAGGTTCATGGTGATTACAACCCTGTGCTCTTTGGTGTTGGTACTGCGCTCACCTTTGCAAAAGAGATTATTCGACTTATTTTGGTAGATAGAGCGCACTTCTCGTCTGGTCTTTCTCGCCTTATTAAGGGTTGGAAGGATGCACGCCTTATCTATAAAGACGCAACCTGGCGTCCACAGCCTCCACTAGACTAGCCACCAAAGCCGACATTTTGTGTCGGCTTTTTAGTCCCCAAACGCTCAACAAAAGTGAGCACTGAGGGGCGAATTGTGACGCATTTGTGAAAGGCGACGAATGCCTACATTCAAAAAATCGAATTATTTTTTGACCATTAATAAATTTTGTAATTAGCGAACTTTCTAGCTAATTTTCTACCTGCAGAGATATTGATTGCCATAACGTGTCAATACATAATTTTGTATTCGTGTGGAAATTTCACAATATATTGTTATAGTTCTCGAACTCAAACACTATAAGTTGTGGCATAGTAGTTCCCATCACACAAGCGGGTTCCCAACCACTTCGCTTAGGCAAAAGCTTAGGAACCGCAGTGATAATCCAATTAAACACGCATGAAAGCGTTGCTTTCACCAACGTTTGTTCAAGGAGTTTGCACATGAAGATTATCAAGCGCAATGGCTCAGAGGTCACCTTCGAGGTTGAGAAGATTGTTAACGCAATCGCTAAGGCTAATGCAGAGGTCCCTGAGGATCAGCGCCTGACTGAGCGTGAGATTCAGTTTGCTTCTCTCAACGTTACCGATGAGTGCGAGAAGGCTGGACACACCGTCACCGTCGAGGAGGTCCAGGACCTTGTCGAGGATCAGCTCATGGCTCTTGACCGCTTTGAGGTTGCTCGTAAGTACATCATTTATCGCTACATTCAGAACCAGAAGCGTCACAAGAACACCACCGATGACAAGATTCTGTCTCTGATTGAGTGCAACAACGAGGAAGTCAAGCAGGAGAACTCCAACAAGAATCCTACTGTTGTCTCTGTTCAGCGTGACTACATGGCTGGTGAGGTTTCTAAGGACCTCGTTCAGCGTGAGCTTCTTCCAGAGGATATTGTTGCTGCTCACAACGAGGGTCTCATCCACTTCCACGATTCCGATTACTTTGCACAGCACATGCACAACTGTGACCTCATCAACCTTGATGACATGCTGCAGAACGGCACTGTTATCTCCGGTACTCTGATTGAGCGTCCACACAGCTTCTCCACTGCATGCAACATTGCAACTCAGATCATTGCTCAGGTAGCATCCTGCCAGTACGGTGGTCAGTCCATCTCCTTGGCTCACCTTGCTCCTTTTGTTGATGTTTCTCGTAAGAAGATTCGCAAGACCGTTATGGAGGAGATGAACTCCGTCGGTGTTGAGCTCTCTGCTGAGCAGCTCAACGAGATGGTTGAGAAGCGCCTTCGTGATGAGGTTTCTCGTGGTGTTCAGACCATTCAGTACCAGGTTGTCACTTTGATGACCACCAACGGCCAGGCTCCTTTCATTACTGTCTTCATGTACCTCAACGAGGCAAAGAATGAGCAGGAGAAGCAGGACCTTGCACTCATCATTGAGGAGATGCTCCGTCAGCGTTACCAGGGCGTAAAGAACGAGGAGGGTGTCTGGATTACTCCTGCATTCCCTAAGCTCATCTACGTTCTTGAAGAGGACAACGTTTACGAGGATTCCAAGTACTACTACCTCACTCAGATGGCTGCAAAGTGCACCGCTCGCCGCCTTGTCCCTGACTACATCTCTGAGAAGAAGATGAAGGAGTACAAGCTTTCTAAGGGCGAGAAGGAAGGCGAAGGCGATACCTTCACCTGCATGGGCTGCCGTTCCTTCCTGACACCAGACCGTTCTGGTAATGGCTTCAACAACGTTGCTCGCGCAAAGAACTATGAGCCAAATAAGCCTAAGTATTACGGCCGCTTCAACCAGGGCGTTGTAACTATCAACCTTCCTGACGTTGCTCTTTCTGCTGGTCGCGATATGGACAAATTCTGGAAGATCTTTGATGAGCGTCTTGAGCTTTGCCACCGTGCACTTCGCGCTCGTCACGATCGCCTGAAGGGCACTCTGTCCGATGCTGCTCCAATCCTTTGGCAGTACGGCGCACTTGCTCGCCTGGACAAGGGTGAGGTTATCGATCCTTTGCTTTACGGCGGATATTCCACTATCTCCCTTGGTTATGCAGGCCTATACGAGTGCGTTAAGGCTATGACTGGTCACAGCCACACTGACAAAGAGGCAACTCCATTTGCACTCCAGGTTATGCAGCACATGAACGATAAGTGCACCGAGTGGAAAGAAGCAGAGGATATCGATTACTCCCTCTACGGAACTCCTCTTGAGTCCACTACCTACAAGTTTGCTAAGGCACTTCAGCGTCGCTTTGGTGTTATCCCAGGCATTACCGACAAGGGCTACATCACCAACAGCTACCACGTCCACGTCGCAGAAGAGATTGACGCATTCCAGAAGCTTCAGTTTGAGTCTGAGTTCCAGCGTCTTTCCCCAGGTGGAGCAATCTCTTACGTTGAGGTTCCTAACATGCAGGACAATATCGAGGCTGTTCTCAGCGTCATGCAGTTCATCTATGACCACATCATGTATGCAGAGCTCAACACCAAGTCTGACTTCTGCCAGGAGTGCGGTTATGACGGTGAGATTCATATTGTCGAGGAGGACGGCAAGCTGGTTTGGGAGTGCCCACACTGCGGCAACCGTGACCAGACCAAGATGAACGTTGCTCGTCGTACCTGTGGCTACATTGGTACCCAGTTCTGGAACCAGGGCCGTACCCAGGAGATCAAGGACCGCGTCCTTCACCTCTAAGATTTATGTACTAGACAAACGAGCAGAAGAGTGCCTTGGCCCTTCTGCTCGTTTTTATTATCTCTATCAGGTAACATCCACAATATGTGGAAGTTACCCATCAAAGGTTATGTATGAACTATTCAAATATTAAGTTTTCAGATATTGCAAATGGTGTTGGCGTAAGAACAACTCTGTTTGTTTCAGGCTGCCGTCTGCACTGTGAAGGCTGCTTTAATTACGAGGCGTGGGACTTCAAGAGCGGCGGAGAGTTTACTCCAGAAGTTGAGCAAGAGATTATTGACTCTCTTGCACCTGTCTATATCAACGGTCTTTCCATCCTTGGTGGAGAGCCTTTTGAGCCAGAAAACCAAGAAGGTCTTGTTGAGTTTGTCGAGAAGGTTAGAGCTACCTACCCACAAAAGAGCATTTGGATGTATTCGGGTCACACCTGGGATCAGCTGACCGAGGGAAAGTGGCACACAGAGTACACTGACCGCATTCTGTCTTGTATTGATGTACTGGTGGACGGTCCATGGGTCCAGAGTCTCCACGATATTACCTTGCGTTTTAGAGGCTCTTCCAACCAGCGTCTTATTGATGTTCCTAAAACGCTTGCTTCAGGTGAGATTACACTTTGGTCCGATGGACCTATGCTGAGCTCTCGTGAGATGTAAGAGCTCCAAAGCGCAACAAAAAGCCCGCGTCAGGGGCTTTTTGTTTAGGGTTGTGTTGTATAGAGAGCTTTAGTTTTCTGAAGGAGCTTGGGACTCTGCGGGTTTCTCGCCAAGCTCACTGATAAAGATTGCCACAAAGATAACAATGAAGCCCAGGAAAATCGTAGGGGTAATAACTTCGGCAAGGAAGATAACGCCAAAAACTGCTGCAAAAATACTGTCCAGAGAAATAATTAGTGAGGCCTGAACAGGAGCAACTGACTTCTGTGCGCGGTTCTGCAAAACACCGGTTAGCGCAGTTGCAATAAGAGTGATGTAGGTGAGGGCAACCCAGGCATTTATGGGCAGTGCCGCAAAATTGGGAACCGTTTCAAAGCAAAGCGCGTAGGCAAGGCAGGGAAGGGCGCTCACGCCAAGCTGCACCACCGTAAGTGTGATGATGTCGTATTTGTGAGCAAGCTCGGCAGTAAGCACAAAAACGAAGGCAAAAATAATGGCTGAGAGCAATGTCATCTGCTCGCCCAAGCCAAACGAGAACGAAAAATCAGTGCCCAGTGAGATAAGACCAATGCCAGCTACGCATAAAAAGGCTGCAAAAATACTGGTTCCATGAGGTTTTTTCTTTGCAATGAGCCAGTTTACAAACGGAATCATCGCGCAATAAATTGATGCAATAAAAGCAGCTTTACCTGCAGTGGTATAAGCAAGAGCTCCATTTTGGAACAGAAATCCTAGACCGTTAAGAACGCCTAAGAGCACGCCGTATTTGATATGTGTGACATTCAAGTGTTCTTTAAGTTTTTTTCTAAAGATGATGGCAACAATACCTACGGCAAAGACAAAACGTAAGGTCATAAGCCAAGCTGCCGAGATATAACTAATTGCATCTTTGATAACGACAAATGACCCGCCCCAGATAAGTGCGCAGATAAGAAGAGCAAACTTCCATACAAGCGTAGAAGAAGTATCTAGTGTGAGTCCGGAAGAGTTTCTAGTAGAAAGATCTGATGATGCCACGCGCTATCCATTCCCGTCGAAGGTAAAAGTTAAGGTATAGGTAGTGATTTGAGAAAATCAAACGCGTGCAAGTATACGTGATTTTGCACTTGAAGCGCCCCACAAGCAGCATAAAAATGAGATTAGAAGTATACTCACATCTGCAAGAAAAATAAGTGTGTGCGATTGTTTTATGCAAGAAGATATTTCAAGGAGACTCGTATGTCCAACTACGTTCTGACCTGTTGCTCTACGGCCGATGTAAGTGAGAAGTACCTTCAGTCACGTGATGTGAAATACGTATATTTCAACTACGAGCTTGATGGTGTTCAGTGCAAGGATGACTTTGGTCGCACTAATTCACCAGATGACCTCTATAAAAAGATGCTTGCAGGCGCTGAGTGCCGTACTTCACAGGTATCAATTGGTGAGTACATGGCTTTCTGGCGTCCTTTCCTTGAGGAGGGCAAAGACGTTCTTCATGTTTCGTTGAGTTCTGGCGTTTCTGGAACGTATGAGTCTGCTTGCCAGGCAAAGGTAGAAATTGAGCAGGAGTTTCCTGACAGAAAGATCGAGGTTGTCGACTCTCTTCAGGCATCTTCTGGCTATGGTTTGCTGGTAGACGGTCTTGCCGATAAGCGCGACGAGGGTCTGTCTTTTGACGAGGCAGTTGCATGGGCCAAAGAGGCTCGTCACCGTGTGTATGGATGGTTCTTCTCAACAGATTTGACCTTCTTTGTTCGTGGTGGTCGCATTTCCAGGACAGCTGGCCTGCTTGGCGGCATGCTTAACATTTGTCCTGTTATGGATATTGAGGCCGACGGTTCTTTGGCTGTTAAAGAGAAGGCACGTGGCAAAAAGAAAGCAATCGCTCGCGTAGTTGAGATCATGACTCAAACTGCAGAGCAGGGCAGTGCTTACGCAGGTAAAGTGTTTATCTCTAACTCTGAATGCGCCTCTGATGCCCAGGATGTCAAAGAGCTTATTCAAGAAAAGCTTCCACAGACCGGTGATATCAACATCTTTACCATTGGCGCAACCATTGGTGTTCATACTGGTCCTGGAACTGTTGCAACATTC
>JAGZNE010000110.1:0-1960 GCA_018363825.1 Atopobium sp.
CTGCTGAGATTCTGGGACGTAAATGCGGGAAGCGTGAGCATCGGCGGCGTGGACGTGAGGGACATCCCCTACGATGACCTTCTGGCCTCCATCAGCGTTGTCATGCAGGACGTTCGTCTCTTCGCTGACACCATTGAGGGTAATATCCGCATCGGCAAGGCTGATGCAACGCACGAGGAAGTGGTGGAGGCAGCCAAGAAGGCGTGCATCCACGAGTTCGTGATGTCGCTTCCACAGGGCTACGAGACACTCATCGGGGAGAACGGCGTGGGTCTCTCAGGTGGGCAGAAGCAGAGGTTGTCTGTTGCTCGGGCGTTTTTAAAAGACGCCCCCATCCTCGTACTCGACGAGATGACGAGCAGTGTGGATCCGATTAACGAGGTGCTTATGCAGAGGGCAGTCTCTGCGCTGGCGCAAAACCGTACGGTGCTTGTGGTAGCACACCATCTAAGTACCATTCGCTCTGCCGATCAGATAATCGTGATGCAGCAGGGGAAAATCGTTCAGCGGGGCACCCACGAGCAGCTTCTCGAGGAGAACGCAGGCTACTACCAGACCCTTTGGGAGCAGGGGGCCAAGACGGAAGGTCGGGCATGAACGCCTCTGCGCATGTAGCTCTCGGCAAGGCGACATTCCGATACTCGGGAAAGAGCAGCAATGCTATCCACAGCGTCGACTTGGATATTCATGAAGGCGAGTTCGTGCTCCTGACAGGAAGAAGTGGCTGCGGGAAAACCACGGTCGCACGGCTTATAAATGGTCTTATCCCTCATTTCTACGAGGGCGAGCTGGAAGGAACGGCAAGAGTCGGCGGAACGGAAACGCGCGAGATGGAAATCGGAGACATCGGAAAGCTGGTCAGCTCGGTTTTCCAGGACCCGCGCAGCCAGTTCTTCATGACCGACACGACGAGCGAGGTGGCATTCGGCTGCGTGAACGCAGGACTGCCACGCAACGATGTCGAGCAGCGAGTCGAAAGCGCATTCCGGCGCATGAGCATCCAGCGCCTGCGGGATAGGAGCGTATTCGAACTCTCGAGCGGAGAGATGCAGATGGTAGCCATAGCCTCCTGCTACGCGATGGGGCCTTCCGTGTACGTCTTCGACGAGCCGTCCGCGAACCTCGACATGGAGGCCGTGGAGGCTCTCAGAGAGGCGCTGTCCGAGCTGAAGCGAGAGGGAAAGACCATCGTCGTTTTGGAGCACCGCCTCTTCTACCTGTCCGATCTCATCGACCGCATGGTCATCATCGAGGATGGATCCGTAGCCAGCGTATACGACGCGGCCAGGGCACTATCCCTCGACGATCGCTCGCTTGCCTGCATGGGCCTCAGGAGCTTGAGACTGGAGTCGGCGCTACGCGCCATACCCGCCCATGAACAGTCCCTGCCAAAGCACGAGGGAACAGCCTTCGAGGTAAAGGGTCTCACGTTCTCATACGGGTCGCGGCGCTCGACGAGAAGTGCAGGATTGACACCGCACCGCTCCTGTACCATCGGCCCCCTGAACTTCTCCGCCCGATCCGGCGAGGTGATCGGAATCATAGGGGAAAACGGTGCGGGGAAGACAACTCTGTCGCGCTTGTGCTGCGGACTTGAGAAAGAGGATGGGGGTACCGTGTCTCTAGACGGCAAGCCCCTTTCGCCAAAGGAGCGGTTGGGGCGCATTCGACTAGTCATGCAGGACCCCGACTACCAGCTTTTCTCCGATAGCGTTCTGGGAGAGCTCTCATTGGGCGGGCGGAGAGACGCCGATGTCTGTGAGCGAGCACTCAGAAGGCTGGGGCTATGGGATATGAGGGAAGCTCATCCCGCAACGCTTTCGCGAGGGCAGAAGCAGCGCCTCACAATAGCATGTGCCCTTGTTGATGAGACTGCCGCCTATTTCTTCGATGAACCGACGAGCGGCTTGGACAGGGAGAACATGGAGAGAGTCTCTTCCGCAATCCGATCGCTCGCACA
>JAGZNE010000026.1:0-17378 GCA_018363825.1 Atopobium sp.
GCGCTCTAGGAAGGCCCGCCGCTCCGTGCCATATGCATGCCACGCTTGGGCTAGCCGCCGAGGTAGGCCTTGCGAACGTCATCGTCGTGGAGAAGCTCCTGGCCGGTGCCATGCTTAGCAACCTTACCAAGCTCAAGAACGTATGCACGGTCAGCAACCTTAAGTGCCATATTAGCGTTCTGCTCAACCAGCAAAATGGTGGTTCCTGCATCGCCGAGCTGGCGAATGATCTGGAAGATTTCCTCAATCAGAAGAGGAGCCAGACCCATGGAAGGCTCGTCGAGCATCAAAAGCTTTGGTCTGCTCATCAGAGCACGACCCATAGCAAGCATCTGCTGCTCGCCACCAGACAGCGTTCCTGCCAGCTGATTCTTGCGCTCGCGAAGACGCGGGAAATGCTCGTAGACCATCTTGACGGTCTTAGCGTTCTGGGAATCGGACTGCGTATAGCCGCCCATCTCGAGGTTTTCGGCAACACTCATGCGAGAAAACACGCGACGACCCTCAGGACATAGCGCCAAACCAGCCTCAACAATCTTGTGTGCACGCTGGCCTACAAGGTTTTTCTCGTCAAGGGTAATGCTGCCAGAGTCAGGCTTTACCAGACCAGCAATGGTGTTCAGTGTAGTTGATTTACCTGCGCCGTTTGCGCCAATAAGGGTAACAATCTCGCCCTCATGGATGTCAAAAGAGATACCCTGAACTGCGTGGATTGCACCGTAAGAAACATTAAGATCCTTGACGGACAGCAGGGTTTTTTCTGCGCCTGCTGCCTGGGTGTTTGTAGTTTCAGCGGCCATTAGCGCACCTCCTGCTTTCCAAGATATGCTTCGATAACGCGAGGGTTATTCTGGACCTCTTCTGGCGTACCTTTAGCGATGATGTTGCCGTGATCAAGGACAGCAAGTCCCTCGCAGATACCCATAACAAACTTCATATCATGCTCGATGAGAAGAACAGCAATCTTGAAGTCATCACGAATCTTAAGGACATTCTCCATAAGCTCATCGGTCTCTGCTGGATTCATACCTGCAGCTGGCTCGTCAAGCAGCAAAATCTTAGGCTGCGTTGCCAGAGCGCGAAGAATCTCAAGCTTGCGCTGAGCACCATAAGGCAGGTTGCCAGCAAGGGTATTTGCAAGATTCTCCATGCCAAAAATGCGCAGCAGCTCACGAGCGTTATCAGCGCTCTCTTTTTCCTGCTTCCAGTGAGCTGGAAGACGAAGGACGTCCTCAAAGAAATGAGACGTCATGTGGCTGCCCTGACCAACCTGAATGTTCTCCATAACAGTCATGTTGTTGAACAGTCGAATGTTCTGGAAGGTGCGGGCAATACCCATATGATTTGCTTCAACAACGCTTTTACCAGCAAGGTCGTAGCCGTCAATCATTACGGTACCACGGGTTGGCTTGTAGACACAGGTAAGCAAGTTAAAGACAGTTGTTTTACCTGCACCGTTAGGGCCGATAATACCAGAAATCTCGGTAGGACCAAGAGCAATGTTGAAGTCGTTAACAGCCGTCAAGCCACCAAAGTCAATGCCAAGGTGTTCAGCCTGAAGAACTGGAATTGCGCCAAGGTCTCGCTCAGGAATGAGGTTAGGAGACTCTTGCCTGATAAGTTTTGTAGTGTTTTTAGTTGCCATCGCTCTTACGCCTCCTTCGAATCAGTTGAGGCTTCTACCTGCGTATCCGCCTGCTCGTTTGCCTGAGCGTCTGCCTTCGCGTTGACCGGCACGTCTGTCTGCTCGTCCGAGTCATCCTTGTTCCAAGGGAAATCCTTGTTCATGATGCGCTCAATAATGCGGGACAGCGAGAAGTCATACGAGCCAAACAGACCCTCAGGTCTGAAGATCATGACCAGAATCAAGACAATTGCATAAGCAACCATACGGTAGTCAGCAAAGGCACGTAGAGCCTCTGGAAGTACAGTCAGGACAGTTGCGGACACAACGGATCCAAACATAGAACCCATGCCACCAAGAACAACCATAACCAGAATCTCAACAGACTTCATGAAGCCAAACTTGGCAGGCGCCATAACGCCGATGCAGCCCGCGTAAAGGCCGCCTGCAATACCAGCAAGGAATGCAGAGAAAACAAAGGCAAGGGTCTTGTAATACGTGGTATTAACGCCTGATGCCTCTGCAGCAATCTCGTTATCGCGGATGGCGAGAATAGCACGTCCATGTCTAGACTTCATAAGAGTATGAATAGCAAAGATGGCAAGCGAAACAACAATTGCGGTGTTCAGGTAGCCTGTATAAGCAGGAATACCCGTGAGACCAGATGCGCCACCAGTAAGCTTGAAGCCAAGAGCAGAGTCAATATTTACCAGGACAACACGGATAATCTCTGCAAAGCCCAGAGTAATGATGGCCAGGTAATCACCGCGAAGACGAAGTGCTGGAATACCAATAACCACACCCATCAGAGCGGCGCAAATGCCGCCGAACAAAAGACCCACAACAAAAAGAATAACTGCAGGTGTAGAGCCGGAGGCCATGGACTGAGCATCCAGTCCAAAGAGTGGCATCATGCGAATGATAAAGATTGCGCAGGCATAACCACCAATGGACATAAAGCCAGCGTGGCCCAAAGGAAGCTGTCCCAGATAACCAGTAACAATGTTCAGAGAAACGGTCATCAGAACATACACGCCAATTTGCTCAAAAACAACGGTCTGATAGCGAGAAATAAGGCCCTCTCCTACCAGGAAGTTTCCACCAAAGACAAAGAGTGCAACAAGAATTGCATTGATGGCATAGCGAGCAGGCATAGTAAGCTCACGACGCTGACCATCTTTTCCACCAAAACCAGTGACAATTACGGGGTTGTGGTTATTATCGCGTGGATACATTTTAGTCATGTGAGCCTCCTTACACTTTCTCGGTAACTGGTCGGCCAAGCAGGCCAGTTGGTTTCACAACAAGAACAAGAATCAAGAGTAAGAAGACTACTGCATCCTGCCAGACAGACAAACCAAAGGCAGCAACAAAGACCTCGGAGAAGCCAACAATAAGGCCGCCAATAACAGCGCCAGGAATGGAGCCAATGCCGCCAAGAACTGCTGCAACAAATGCCTTGGTGCCCAGCATGACGCCCATGGTAGGAGAAACCTGCTGGTATGCCATGGAGTACAGAATAGCTGCAATGCCTGCCAGAGCGGAACCAACTGCAAAGGTAAAGCTAATAGTGCTATTGACGTTGACGCCCATCAGACGAGCAGCGCCCATATCCTCAGAAACTGCACGCATTGCCTTACCAAGACGAGTCTTCTGAACCAAAAGGGTCAGAACAACGGTCGCCACAATAGTAACGGCAACAGTCAAAAGTGCAGTGCCGGAAAGCGTCGAACCAAATACCTGAACAGTTCCCAAGTCAATGATGCTTGGAACAACCTTAGCGTCAGCACCAAGAAGTAGCTGAACACCATTTTCAAGCAGGTAAGAAACACCAATTGCGGTAATCAGAATAGAAAGCCTTGGAGCTTCTCTGAGCGGTGCGTAGGCAACCTTGTCGATGAGGACGCCAAGCAAAACGCAGCCAAAAATGGCGAGAAGAACGGCGATTGCAGGATTGAGTCCTAACTGAACAAGCGCAATCCAAGCAACGTAGGAGCCAAACATGATGATGTCACCATGTGCAAAGTTAAGAAGCAAGATGATGCCATACACCATTGTGTAACCAAGCGCCACCAATGCGTAAATACTGCCCAATTGAAGTCCATTGAGCACCTGAGTCAAAAACATCTGAGGTTCTCTTTTCTATGAAGGATTGATCGTGTCATAGATGGACTCTTTGCCATCTTTAAAGGTAATAATCAAGGTGGACTTCACGGGGTCACCAGTTCCCTGATATGAAAGGGTTCCAGTAACACCTTCGACCACACCAGATGCAATAGCGTCAATAATTGCCTGCCTATACTCATTAGAGTTATAGGTATAACCGCGTTTCTCGACGGTCTTAAGAGCGGAGCAAAGAATCATTGCTGCGTCATAGCCCAAAGAACAGAAGTTAGTTGGAGCCTCACCGTATTCCTCGGTATAAGCCTTAACAAAATGCTGAACTTTTTCATCTGGATTTGAAGCAACAAAGGCAGAGCAATAGAAACATCCTTCAAGGTCAGCCGCAGAAGCATAGTCCTGCTCGCCGCCAATGATGCCTGCCCAACCATCTGCGCCCATAAAAGGCTTTTTGCAGCCAAGCTGACGAGCCTGCGTCACAATCTTGCCGTTATCCTGGTAATAGTTTGGAGCCAAAATGGCGTCAGGATCCAGTCCAATAATGCTGGTAAGCTGGGCGTTAAAGTCAACAGCTCCCGTTGGATAGCCCTGCTGGGATACAACCTCAATGCCCAACTCACGAGCTCTCTGGACAAATGCGTTGTTTACGCCAATCTCGTAATCGCCACCAGAGTTAAAGATGGTTCCTACACGCTGATAGCCTTGCTTTTTAGCAAACTCTGCAAGAACAACGCCCTGGAATGGGTCGGTGACAGTAGCGCGGAACATGTTATTGCCGTGAGCAACAACGTCTTCTGCTGTTGCAGATGCCGTTACGCAAGGAATGTTGTCCAGTACCGATTTCTGTGCCAGTGCAATGGTTGGCGTTGAGGTAACGTCACCCAGAATTGCACAGACGTTCTCGTCAAGAAGCTTGTTGTAGACAAGAATAGCTTCGGTTGAATCGCCCTTCTCGTCCTCAGCTATAGGGACAATCTTGCGGCCACCGGCTCCACCATTCTTGTTGAATTCCTTGAGGTACAGCAAAATGCCGCTACGCACCGCAAGGCCATACTGGGCAACGTCGCCGGTAAATGGACCCATCACGCCAACGTAAATGGAGTTAGGGTCTTGGTTCTTTGGCGAACAGCCTACTAGAGCAAACGACCCCGCAATGGTCCCGGCCACCTCCAAAAAGCGTCGTCGCGTAAGCTTATGTGCCATATTCATCTCCTTTTCTCCATAGCGTTGAATATATGACACAACACAATATGGCTGTAGCTCTTAAAAAAGAACTACAGCCAAAAAATGTTATCTAACTTGAAATAATTTTAGAGAAACCGGATGTTTCTACGAGCTCCAGCCTTTTGCGACGGTTGCGCGGTTGTCTTCTGACTACCCGCAGCTGGCCTACGTGTGCTATTTACGCCTCACGAACCAGCGGAAGCTCACCAGCAAAGTGACGAGGCTTGTAAGAGGCCTTGTCTGCACTGGTCTTCTCGCCAAGATCGAGAGAAGAAATCTTCTTCATCTTGCTGGTGCCGCCCTCAATGAGGCGAAGCAGCTCGCGCGTTGGTCTCTCGTCAGCAGCCTGAAGCTCAGCTGCCATCTCACGCTCAACCGCGTCAAAGATGTCCTGAACATGCGATGACGTATCGTTTGTAGCCTTGACCAGCGGCATTGCGGTTGATTGTGCAACCACACCAGCGTAGTTTGGCTCGCGAGAAGGACGAATCTGAGCTGCGGCAACCTTGTGAGACGCAGCAGGTTTTGCACCCGACAACTCCACCGAGCTTGCAACTTCAGCCTCAGCAGTGACCTGACCAATGAGCGGCAGCTGCACTGGATGATACTTGCGCATCTGCTGCTGATCATGGCGAGCTAGATGCTCGTCCATTGCAGCAAGCGCGAGCGTCCAATCATCAGCATGCTCAAGCTCGTCAATCGTACGCTTCTCAGGGAAGACTCCCTGGTCAACGTAAGAAATGCGACTGGAAATATCAGCGGCATGATTGGTGAAGTCTTCAGGAATAGCCTCGGCACCAATCTCGGCAATACCAAAATCGCGCGTAATGGACTCTTCGCCCACAGCCTTAGTCCACCAAGCTGTACCAACGTCACCAACTGTTCCGTCAGCACGTTCGATAATAGGCAGGCCGTCCATAGGATCTTGCCCTAAGCGCTCAAGAAGCACCGCAGCAGCACCCTTTGCACGTGCAACGGTACGCTCGCGCCAGCTCAAAAGCTTGGTGTAGTTCTCTGCAATCTGCGCGTAGTCGTTTGTAGAGTGTGCAGGAGCCTTCTTTGCGCGAACGGGAAGAACGCCCTCTGCGGCCGTACTTACAACCTGTGACTTCTTTGCAGGTGACTCGGCAGGCTGAACAGGCAGCTCAGCAGACTGAACACGAATGGAACCAGTCATATCCCACTGAGAAGCCCTCATGTGCTTTGGCTTGTACGCAGCAATCGAGCGCCTTGAAGAGTCCAGCGGAATCACAATGCTCTCTTCTGGCGAGAAGTTCGATGCAGCTGAGACCTGCTTTGAAGATAGAGCCTCATCTGAGCTTTGGAACGTTGCAGCTGACTGGCTCTTTGCTTCTACCTCATCGATTTTCTCGCCACGATTTACCGAGCGAGAAACTACCAAGGCCGCACCAGAAATGACTGCAACCGCAGCAAGTCCCACTCCGATACCTGTAAAGATTGCACCAAGAGGCGTTTGACGAATTTCATTAGCGGTAAGGGCATACGCAGATGCTGGCTCTGCTACCAGAACCAGTCCACTGAGCAGGCCGGCGACTACTGCCGGATTCCTACCTTCTGTCATACAAACTCCCCCTACAAACGCTAAGAAGATGTATGAAGACACACGCTAAATTTGCATATGCTACTAAACCCAATACGGGCGACGTGAGCAACGGGTGGGCTTCATTTCATCTTTGTGTAATCCGCTGCAACACATAATTGTGCTGTTAGAAATGACTATAGCGTAATTCATTATTTTTTACAGCGTCATTAAAACTTTTTCATAATTCTTCAGCAGTTATTCAACAAAAATGGCGAGAAAAAAGAAGTGCCTCCCAACATAGATTGGAAAGCACTTCTTGCGTCATCTTTAAATCTGACTAATTCTGTGGATAGTCAGACTGTGCAGCCTTCTTTGCAGATCTAATCAGGAAGTCCTGGTTATTGTCGGTCTGCTTAAGACCACTGATAAGAGCAGTAGTTGCACGCTCAGTGTTATTGAAGCCTGCAAGAATTCGGCGAACGCCCCATACCATAGGCTGAAGCTCTGGCTTAATAAGCAGATCCTCATTACGAGTACCAGAAGAAACAGGATCAATAGCTGGGAAGATACGGCGATCTGCCAGGTCTCGATCAAGCTTGAGCTCCATGTTACCAGTACCCTTGAACTCCTCGAAGATAACCTCATCCATCTTGGAGCCTGTATCTACCAGGGCAGACGCAATAATAGTGAGCGAGCCGCCGTTCTCGATATTTCGAGCGGCACCCAAGAACTTCTTTGGTGGATACAGAGCTGCGGAGTCAACACCACCAGAAAGAATACGACCAGAAGCAGGAATAGCCAGGTTGTATGCACGAGCAAGACGTGTGATGGAGTCCAGAATAACCACAACGTCCTGACCCATCTCAACCAGACGTTTTGCTCGCTCAATGACAAGCTCCGAGACAACGGTGTGATTCTCTGCTGGCATATCAAAAGTTGAAGCAACAACGGTGCCCTTGATGGAGCGCTCCATATCTGTAACTTCCTCAGGGCGCTCGTCTACCAAGAGGCAGAAGAGGTGGACCTCAGGATTGTTGGTGGTAATAGACTGGCAAATGCGCTTCAAAATGGTGGTCTTACCTGCCTTTGGAGGCGAGACAATCAAACCACGCTGACCCTTACCAATAGGAGCCACCAGATCAATTGCACGGCCCGTAATGGAGTCTTTACCGTGCTCCATAGTAAGAGGCTGGTCTGGGAAAATAGGGGTCAGGTCTTTGAAGCGAGGACGGTCCTTAAGACCCTCAACTTCCCCACCGTTGACCTGGGTAACCTTAAGCAGTGGTGGATACTTGCTATTTACGCGTGCAGGTCCCACCATACCCAAGACGCTATCACCCGGGCGCAGACCAAGATTTCTAATAATCTGCTGGTGGACAAAGGCGTCGTCATCGCCTTCCATATAATTGCCTGTACGAATCCAGCCGTAGCCTTCGTTACTAATCTGAAGAATACCCTCAACAGTCTTAAAACCCTCAGCAGCTGCAGATGCAGCGTATACAAGCTCAATTAAATCGGACTTATGAACGCCTGCGTACTCAATACCCAGCTCAGTTGCTTTAGCACGAAGCTCAGAAAGCTTCATCTCTTGCAGAGCCTCTTTGGAAAGCGATGGCTCGCTTGCCTGGCCCTGCTTGCGATTCTTGTTGCGCTGGTTGTTCTGTCTACGATCGCGAGAAGGACGCTCCTGGTTGTTGGCGTGTGCGTTTTCCTGTGTCTTCTCGCCCTCCTGAGCCGCCTCTTTTAGCTCGGCATTACGATGTCGACGACGTGCTGCACCCGTACGAGAACGCCCTGGACGCTCTGCTGGAGCTGCATCGGAATCTGCTACTGCACCAGAAGCCTGCTCCTGAGCTGCACCATCCTGCCGCTCAACACTACCCTGCTCCTCAGCAAAGATCTTCTGAACCGCATTGTCATTCTGGCCAGCTGCACCTTCTGCCTCTGCTTTAGTGAAGGCAGGAGCCGGAGTTACCTCCGCAGAAGGCTGAGTTGCGTCCTGAACAATCTTGGTAAGGCGATCAGTGTCTACAACGTCAGAAGAAACCTTGCCGCCCGCCTGGACCTGAGCCAGAACCTCTGCCTGTGCAACTTCAAGGGCACGCTCATGAAGAGCACGTTCTTCCATCTCTTCTTTGCTAGGACGGCCACGACGGCGCTTTGGTGGCTCTGTAATGCCTGCTGCGTTCATAGCCTCTGCCACAACAGCCTCTACCGCACGACGTGCCTCCGTCTCTTTTTTAGTTGGACGACCACGACGACGCTTAGCAGCAGATGAATTAGAGGCCTTTTCTTCAGTTGCCTCAGAATTGGTATTTTCTGAAGTTGAATTTTCTGAATTACTATTTTCACTCTTACGAGGTCTACCACGTCTACGTGGTGCTGGAGTATTTTCTACATCATTTAAAGAATCATTTTGGACCGAAGATGTTTCGTCCGACATGTACAAACCTCTCTGTTTGCTCATCAAAATAATCTGTAAAAACGTGAGAAATATGATGAAGGGATAACAAACAAAATCAAATAGGTGCGAATCCAAAAGGAATATACCACGAAAATGCCCGCCTTATGATGAAAAAATAAATAAAATTCAACATAAAACGGGCAAATGGGGATTTATAACCACTAACCCTTAAACCTCGAGAAATCCATCTTCTAGATTTCTTTAATCTGCATAAATCATTTAAACAGCTGTGCGACTCTTTCTTTTTACAACAATATCTTCAATTTGCTGAACGATTTCTTTGATATACGTCTTGCCTTGAGGCGTGAGCTCAACCATAGTTACTCTTCTTGAAAGAGCATCATCATGTTTGCGCTGTACCAGGCCACTTTCTGCCAAAGCAGTAAGAGACATAGAAACCGTTGGCTGCAAAAGACCAAGCGCGTCAACAATCTCTGTAATTGAAAGAGCGTCTTTAGGAGAATCTAGAATTGCAAGAAGCACCATATCTGCTGCCCTGCAATACAGAGCTCCCATAGCGTCAACATACATGACGATGCGCTCAAACGAAGTACGTGAAAGTGCCTGGCCGGGCGCAATACGAGCACAGGTAAGCTTGGACAGCTCCTCAACTGCTTCTACACCCTTTTCTGTGATGATACACACTACGTTGCGTCGATCAATGGCGCCTTCATCTCTCTTGATGAAACCAAGCCTTGCCAGGTGCGAGGTACGATGAGTAATCGTAGGACGAAGAGCACTCTGATACTCGGCAATTTCTGAAGTCTTAACAGGAGCACCCTTCACATTGAGGCGACACAAAATAGCAAACTCTTCAAACGTGAGTCGTCTGTTAGCAGGCACCACTCTTCTAACCAAGTTGTAAGACCTGCGAATGGACATGTACTCGCGAAGTTCCATAGAGACCTCCACTCTTATGCCCGAACCATTTACTATTTGCTCGCATAATGAGTATACCCCTAAAAAACACGTGTTAACGTGGGGACAAAACAATAGTTAGTCAAAAATATGTTAGAAAATGGTGCTTATATGACATCAAAATAGGCTTTTATATGCTGAAATATAAAATTTAAGTAATAAATATTAATTTTATTATCTCTTTTATACATTAAAAAATTTTTTACATAACGGAGAAATATGTAAATTATCTGGAGAAATTCACTAAAGATACCGTGCAGGTATTCAATACTTGCACGGTATCATGACAAAACAACATAGTTAGCTATCGTTTACATTGCCTCAGGAGCAGAAACACCAATCAGATCAAGAGCAATTGCAAGTACGCGACGGGTTGCATCACACGCAGCAAGACGAGCCTTAGAAAGTTCTGCGTCCAGTGGGCGTCCTTCAGAAGGAAGTACCTGGCAAACGGTATAGAATGCGTGAAACTGACCAGCAAGCTCTTCAATATAATGCGTAATGCGGAATGGTGCCCTATCGCGAGCACAACCCTCAACAAGACCTGGGAACTCAAAGAGTTTACGAGCAAGCGCCTGTTCGGCATCTTCAGAGAGCAGCCCAAGATCAACCTCAGAGCCAATAGCCTTATCTGCAACAGCTTCCATACCAAGTGCCTTTGCCTCATCAAGGTCAACGCCAGCAGCGCGGCGCAAAATAGAGCAAATACGCGCATGAGCATACTGAACGTAATACACAGGATTAGAGCTGTCCTGACGCTTTACCTGCTCAATGTCAAAGTCAATCATCTGGTTGGAAGACTTTGAAACAAGGGTGTAGCGCGTTGCATCAACACCAACCTCGGCGAGAAGCTCGTCAAAGTGGATACCAGTTCCTTTGCGCTTAGACATTCTGACGGCAACGCCGTTTCTGAGCAGGTTAACCAGCTGGCCAAGCAAAACCTCAAACTGAGTTGGGTAACCAAGAGCTGTTGCAGCAGAGCGAACACGCTGAATATATCCGTGATGATCTGCTCCCCAAATATCAATAACATGGTCAACACGCTGGAACTTGTTCCAGTGGTACGCAACGTCGGAAGCAAAATAGGTATACTCACCATTTGTTTTGATGAGTACACGGTCCTTATCGTCACCAAAATCAGTGGAACGGAAGAACAGCGCGCCCTCATCAGAACGGTACAGGTAGCCAAGCTTATCCAGAGCATCAAGCGCACGATCAACGGCATCTTTACCCTGGTCGTCCTTAACGTATAGAGAGCGCTCAGAGAACCAAACATCAAAGTCAGCGCGGGCGTTGTGGCAGGTATTTTTGATGGATTCAAGCATCATCTTGTAGCCGCGCTCGCGGAACTCTGCCATGCGCTCATCTTCAGATTTGTCTGCCCAGACCTCTCCGTCATTTTTGAGGAAGAAAAGTCCCAGGTCAACAATATAATCTCCAGCGTATGCATTGCCGCCAAGAGAGTTGATAAACTCGTCAGTAAACGGATGTTGCTCTGGATGAGCATCGTCTTCGTCTGCAACGTAAGCATTGCGATCTTCTGCAAGCACCTGAGCAGCTGCGTCAGCATCAATGCCGCGCTTCTGCATGATGTCAATAAGCTGTAGGTAACGCTTAGAAATAGAGTGACCAAAGACATCCATCTGAGAGCCGTGGTCATTGACGTAGTACTCGCGCTCAACGTCATAGCCTGCGAAGGCAAGAATGCGGCTTAGAGAATCTCCAAGCGCTGCCCAACGGCCATGACCAATGTGCAGAGGACCAACGGGATTTGCAGAAACGTACTCTACCTGAACCTTCTGGCCAGCGCCAAAAGAAGAACGTCCAAAATCTGCACCCTGCTCGCGAACGGTGTTAAAAATCTCATTGCCCGCAGCAGTTGACAGATAGAAGTTCACAAAACCAGGACCCGCAACCTCAACACGCTCAATCTGGGCGTCTTTGGCAATATGAGCTACAAGAGCTGCTGCAATATCACGAGGAGCCTTGTGTGCTAGCTTTGCAGAACGCATTGCAACCGTAGAAGACCAGTCTCCATTTGATGAGTCTTGTGGGCGCTCAAGTCCCACATCATCAATCTGGAATTCAGGCAACTCACCCGCAGCCTGGGCATCTGCCAAGGCTTGACGTACAAGTTCCTCGATCTTCTCGCGCATGGTTCTCCTTTAAATTCAGCGCACGTGTGCAGTGCAATTACATAGTTGGTTGTGTAGCTTCTAAAGGACTACTCAGTTTCCTCGGAAGATTTTACCTGATGTTGAGCAGCAAGTTCATGACGCAAATTGGCCAGACCACGCTCAAGACCCACAGGATAAATCTGAGGATTCAAGAAACGCGTATACGCTGCGTCCAGGCGCATGAGTGCCGCGTGACAACGGTCGCGAGCAACCTCAATAGACTCGCTCTCCCCTACACGCTTGCCGCCTTCTACCAGCCTTACCATCAGTTCGCGAGAAGTTCCTTCAAGCTTGTGAGTGGAATATGGATCAATGATATCCACCACGGTTGCCTTAGACTCTGGATTCTTGGTGACCAGGTAATCTGGGTCAAAAATCATGTCGCCGGCAGGGCAGCCATTTACATCGTAGAAGCGGCGGATATGCTGAATGCCAGGAACAGTGCGCTTGTAGGCCATCTCGGACAGCTTGATAACAGGAGTCCAAGGCTCAGAAGCAGACTGACGACGAGCGGTCAGCTTATAGACGCCGCCAAGCGAAGGCTGAGGATCGCAGGTAGCAAGCTTAGTGCCAACACCAAAGGCATCAATAGGTGCTCCCTGAGCAAAGAGCGACTGGATGGTGTACTCGTCAAGATCGTTTGAAACGGAAATCTTAATGTAAGGAAGACCAGCCTCATCAAACGCCTTACGAGCTTCCTTGGAAAGACGTGCAAGGTCTCCGGAGTCAATACGGACAGCACTCAGGCGCTCGCCGCGCTCCTCCATCTCTTTTGCCACGACGATTGCGTTCTTGATGCCCTCGTGAACGTCATAGGTATCAAGCAGCAGCGAGCAGTTGGTAGGGCTGGACTTTGCAAACGCCCTAAAGGCATCAAGCTCGGTGTCAAACGACATTACCCAAGAGTGCGCGTGGGTACCAAAAACAGGAATGCCGTAAATTTTGCCAGCAAGGACATTTGAAGTGCTGGAAGCACCAGCAATATAGGAAGCGCGAGCAACTGCCAGACCACCGTCTGGACCCTGTGCACGACGCAGGCCAAAGTCAGAGACAGGATTGCCTTGAGCTGCCTTGATAACACGCGCGCACTTAGTTGCTGCCAAAGTCTGGAAGTTGACCAGGTTGAGCAAAGCGGTCTCAATGAGCTGACAGTCAACAATGGAGCCCTCAACGCGAACCATAGGCTCACGTGGGAAAACAAGCTCTCCCTCTGGAATTGCGTCAATGGTTACATTGAGCTTGTGGTTGCGCAAAAACTCCAAAAACGCTGGCTTAAAGAGACGACCGCCACCAGGAGAGTTAATGCTTGTCAGGTAGTCGATGTCGTCATCTTCAAAGACAAAGTTCTCAATTAAGTCGACAATTTGACCAGTACCACAAGAAATTGCAAATCCACCATTAAAGGGGTTCTCGCGGAAAAATGCAGTAAAACATGCCTCCGCATCAACAAGACCCGCTTCCCAATAACCCTGAGCCATTGTGAGCTCATACAAGTCTGTATTAAGGCTTACGTCCGAAGGCTTGGTACGATCAGTGAGTGACATAGTTGCTCTTTTCGATTGGTCAAAAACTGACGGTGAGACGATATATCTAGAGTAGCAGTCTTACAAAATAAATTGGCTTACAACAAAAATAACTGCGAGAATTACCACAGTTCCAATAACAATTTTTTGCCCCAGAGGCATTTTGATGTCTTCGTCGTCCTCATCTGGCTCCATAAGGGCGCGACCTTTTGCGCGCTGCTCCTGAATGCGGCGCATCTGCTCGGCCTCCTGCTGAGCTGCCTGACGTGCAGCACGCTGCTGATCTGCAACAAGCTGAGCGTCTTCAGCGGCAGCTGCCTCTACTTGCGCTAGCGCTTCTGCTTGGGCTGCACGGGTCTTCTCGGCACGAAGCGCCTCGAGCTCAGCGCGCTCTTTCTCTGCGCGAAGAGCCTCGAGCTCCCTGCGCTCTTTCTCTGCGCGGAGCGCTTCCAGCTCGGCGCGCTCCGCGTCCGTGAGCGCAGCCGCCTGTGGCGCTGGGGTGGTTTGGAGCTCTTCGGGTTTCTCGACAGACATGGTTACTCCTCGGTTTGTGTGTCGGGGATGCTGGTGGTGGCGTCGTTGGCGGCGTCTCCGTGTGCCGTGCGGAGCTTGAGCGCGGGGCCCTCAACGCCTGTTGCGTCAAAAGCTGGCACAAAACTCTCGGAAACGGTTCCACCCTCCTGCCACCACAGGTTCTCAAAGCCCAGGTCATCCGCATGACAGAGCACCAACTCGTACTCCTCGTCAGAAAGCGTTCCAGAAAGCGGTCCGCCAGCTGCACGCATGCGCTCGTTGGGCGTGTACTGATTCATTATTGATACGTCTACATCATTATGACAAAGATTCCAGACGCGGTTGAGTACCTCGCAGGAATCGTCCGCGTGCGTGGGCATGACCAGGTGGCGCACGATGATGCCCTGCATCATGCGACCGTCGTCATCCAGCTTGCGACCGCCACGACTCATCACTGAGTCATGCATAACCTCAAGTGCCGCCATGGACATCTCTGGATAATCTGCTGCGTACGAGAGCTCTTTTGCCAGCGTGGGGTTTGCATACTTGACGTCTGTCAGCCAGATATCAATGACACTCGAAACTTTCTGTACCACCTCTGGCAACTCATATCCCGAGGTATTGCACACTATTGGGAGTGTCAATCCCGCCTCTTTTGCCAGCGTCACTGCTTCAATTATGTGTGGCGAGAAGTGCAAAGGAGTTACAAGGTTGATGTTGAGCGCACCCTGAGCTTGCAGTTCAAGCATCATTTGGGCAAGTCGCTCAGTTGTGACTGGCTTGCCAAAACCTTCTTGCGAGATCTGGTGATTTTGGCAGAATACGCATCTGAGCGGGCAACCTGTGAAGAAAATTGCGCCTGATCCGGCCTCGCCCGAGATAGGAGGTTCTTCCCAGAAGTGCAGCGCAGAACGAGCCACACGAATGGTGCTTGAAGCTCCACAAAGGCCCGCTTTACCGGCGTTTCTTTGAGCATGGCAACGCCTTGGGCAGAGTTCACAGACGTCGTAGGCAGAAAACGTAAGGGTATTAGGTGATGGTGCACTACCCAAGGGTTTCTCACCTCCCGTCGTATCTGCCCAGGCAGATGGTGGTATAAAAAACGCGCAGGGTCTCTGCGCGCGTCAAAGTCATGGTGGAGATAAAGGGATTCGAACCCTCGGCCTCTGCCTTGCGAAGGCAGCGCTCTCCCAACTGAGCTATATCCCCGTTGCGGTACTTATTGTGGCAATCAGGGGCAGGTATGTCAATGATTATGCGAGCGGAATACTGTGAAGATACTGCTTTATACAGTAAGTTAAAATGACCCAAATTTGCATGGCGTTTTACCGCGGAACGTAGCCTTCTAGCGGTCTGTCTGGGCAGAAAAATATCCTTCCCCGCAGTCATCTATGAACCCACCTTCATAAGGTGGGCGCCGCGCTCGAGCGTTCCAGCTTCCTTAACAACGAAGGATGCCTGTACTGAACACGAGATTAGGCTCCCTGAAAAAACTTGTCGGTTCACCCAGTTTAGACCGCGGGAGAAGGACAATTCTTACTATAAAGAGATTATAAAAAGATTAAAGTCTTGACTTGTTTTTTAATGAGCAGCACAATTAAATGGTATGGATTTTAGCAGTTAAATACTGTTTTTTATTGGAGGGTATACGGCTTGAACCTCTGGGTAACCATGTTTTGTGTTTTCCTCTCGGCTGGTCTTGGTTCAGCTCTGATTACCCCTGCCGTTCGTCAACTGGCTTGGAAGCTTGGAGTTGTCGATAAACCCTCTGCACGTCGAGTCAATAAAAAACCTATTCCTCGCATGGGCGGCGTTGCAATTTTCTTTGGGTTAGCCGTTGCTATGCTGGTGCGTTATGGCGTTGAAGCAATCCTTGGACATGCCGAGATTACGCTTGCTACTCGCTATTACCTGAACGTTAATTTTTGGGTTGTTGGCGCAGCCTTTGTGGTCATCTTCTTGACCGGCCTGCTCGATGATATTTTTTCTCTCAAGCCTATTCAGAAACTCGCTGGTCAAATTATTGCTGCATGCATTGCCGCTGCAGGCGGTCTGATTATCGGTAACGTTGTTGATCCGTTTTCCGCGTACGGCTTTGTGGATCTTGGATGGCTCGCCTATCCAGCAACGGTCATTTACCTGGTTGCTTACGCCAACATCATTAACCTTATCGACGGCCTTGACGGACTTTCTTCAGGTATTACCTGCATTGCCTCTACCACTATGTTTGTGCTTTCCATTTGGGCGGGCCGCTTTGATGCAGCGCTTTTAAGTGCAGCAATCGCTGGCACCACGCTGGGATTCTTAGTTCACAACTCGTACCCCGCAACTATTTTCATGGGCGATTCTGGTTCGCTAACCTTGGGATTTGCTCTGGGAACAATTTCACTTTTGTCCGTCACCCGTTGGGCGGGACTCACAACTATCATTGTTCCTCTCGTCGTTGCAGGCATTCCAATTATTGATACGTTCTCGGCAATTGTCCGCCGTACCCGCGCGCATGTTAGTTTTGCTACTGCCGACCGCGGACACATCCATCACCGCTTAATGGCTCACGGTTATAATCAGCGCCAAGCGGTACTTTTGATGTACGGTTGGACTGCCCTTCTGTGCGTTGGCTCGCTCATTATGACGCAGGTCAATACGCTGCCTCGTATTGCAATTTTTGTCATGCTACTTACTATGTCTGCTTTCTTTGCAAAGTACCTGCACCTCTTTGAGCCTGTTCTGCTTCACCATACTGATCCAAAGACTGGTGAGGACGAGCTCATTACGCCTAAAGATCCAGGCTTCGATGAAGAGATTAAGCAGCTCCATGAAGAAGAGCATGAACACATCGAAGAGCTCATTCACAGAGATTATAAGAGCGAATAACCTGGGGAAACGACTGCTCGCAAGCCAACTTTCCGTGAACTCGCGGTTTCGTTTACGTGAGCTGTGGCTGCGGCTGCGGCTGCGGCTGCACGGGTTTCTCGCCAGGTACTCCATAACAACGCACGCGCCTAAAAAGTGCAAAGAATCTGTACTTTAGATACAGATTCTTTGACAAAATCAGGCAAATCCACAGTTTCTTTTGCATTTTTAGGCAAAATTTACAGATTCTTAGACGAAATCAGGCACGTGAAAGATAGGAGCTTCGGCCCTGAATTTTTGAGCCTGAAAGCTGCATCATGTCTGAGTGAATTTACTCAGACATGGCGAGAAAACCCGGCAAATAGCTCAGATATGGTGAGCTTTTCCGGCAAATCGTTCAGACATGGCGAGAAAATCA
>JAGZNE010000027.1:0-17218 GCA_018363825.1 Atopobium sp.
TCATGATTTTTCCACCAGACCATAATGTCTTCGCGCTCTTCAATGCTAAGATGGCTATAGTGACCCATGGAAATCCTTTCAATGAACGTTGTCGTAAGCACCATTGTAAACCCATGGGTCACTACCTTGTCTTTTGTTGTTGCACTAGCAATGAGAACTCAAGCCGGAAAAAAGAAGGACGCAGATGCCAGAAGCACCTACGCCCTTCTCGTCCTATAAAGGGGGAGTGGATTACTCTTCAACCTCGAGAAGCTCAATGTTGAAGTTAAGGTCTTTACCAGCCATTGGATGGTTGGTGTCAAAGACGATAGTGGTGCCGTCGTTAGAGACAACGGTTGCCATAACAGGATATCCTTCAGGGGTGCCAAGAGTAACCTGCTGACCTGCAACAAGATTCTCAGAGCCTGGAAGCTGAGCTACGGGAACAGGCTGCACTGCCTCTTCATGGCGCTCACCATATGCCTCTGCTGCTGGAATGTGGATATCAACAATCTGTCCGATGGTCATATCTTTGACAGCCTTGTCAAAACCAGGAATCATCTGACCAGCCATACAGGTGAATGCTAGCGGCTCATTACGATCGCGGGAAGAGTCAAACTTAGTTCCATCATCAAGGGTACCTACGTAGTGGACTTTTACCTTTTTACCTTCGTTACTCATAAAACTCCAATCGTTAAAAACATATCTTTGGCATTTTACCCAAGAGTGATGTAAATCAACCTTTGAATGATAAAGGTATAAAATACTTTACATTCAGTTTGAAAGGTTTGTAATGGAAGCTCGTTTAGCTCCTCATAATTTTATTGGTGTATTTGACTCGGGCGTTGGTGGCATGAGTGTGCTTAAACACCTTGTTGCCCAAATGCCTCACGAGGAATTTCATTATTTTGGCGATTCTGCATTTGCTCCTTATGGCACTAAACCAAAAGCGCAGATTGCCCAGCGCTCTGCGGCTATTGCTAAAAAGTTTATCGATGAGGGTGCTAAAGCGCTGGTTATAGCTTGTAATACTGCTACAGCTGCTGCTGCAGACGAGCTGAGGGCAACCTATCCTCATGTACCTATTGTGGGTGTTGAGCCAGCTCTGAAGCCTGCAGTAACTGCATATCCCCATGGAACAGTGGTTGTTCTGGCTACAAAAGCAACGCTCTCTTTGCAGAAGTACCACAACCTTGAGTCGCGCCTGCATCCTTCTGCAAAGGTTATCTCTATTCCAGGAGAAGGCCTGGTGGAGCTTATTGAATCTGGTCAGGCTGATTCAGAACAGATGCATAAACGACTGACCGAGCTTTTGGGAAATTATACTGGCCAGGTAGATGCCGTGGTTCTTGGGTGTACCCATTATCCCTTTATCAAGAAGCAAATCAGCTCTGTTTTAGGAGACGTAGAATTTTTTGACGGTGGGGCAGGCGCCGCTCATCAGCTTAAGCGTTTGCTTGGACAGGCAAACTTGCTTGCTTCTGCAGATGCCGCTGCTGACAAGAACACTAGCGCCGTAGAGCCTGATATTTTATTCTCATCAAGCATAGATACTCCTGAAGAATTGAAGTTCTACCAGGAGTTCTTCTCGCAAGATATGTAAACGTGGCTGGGTAAGCGTATTACTTAAGCTTAGTCTCAAGCCACTTTTTGAGCACTACTGCGTTGTTGTACGTAGTATCTTTGTCCGAGAAAAGCAGTGTCACGGTAGATTGATCAAGCTTTTTAAGCTGTTCGACAAAGGCATCTGCGTCAGGATTGCTGTCAAGTTCAGCTGTATAGGTAGACACAAAGCTATCAAAGCGTTCTGGATCGTGGTTGAATGCTTTTCTGCACTCAGTAGTAGGAGCAATGGTTTTAGCCCATTCATCAGCGTGTAGGTTCTCTTTTTTGATACCACGAGGCCACAGTCTATCAACGAGTACGCGATACCCATCGTCAGCTTCTGGTGCGTCGTAAGTTCTCTTAAGTTTGATATTCATTTTTGCTCCCTTCAGCTCATGTACGTTATACCGCAAAATATCTATTCGGTTACAAACTATTTAATAGGACTAGGTATTCATATCCGCATGTTTATGATGAAGTTCATTCTTTAAAACCCACGGAGAAAGGAAAGCCATGGCAAACTCAGTGGAGAAGAAAGACATCGATTGGACAGCGCTTGGCTTCGCATATACGCAGTGTGACTACAGCTATGTTGCCCACTACAAAGACGGTGCTTGGGATGAGGGCGGACTTACCACCGACCACAGCATTACGCTGTCTGAATGCGCAAACATCTTCCATTATTGCCAGGAAGTTTTTGAGGGTTTAAAAGCTTACACCACAGTTTCTGGCGATATTGTCTGCTTCCGTCCTAACCTCAATGCTCAGCGTATGGTTGACTCTGCATCCCGCCTTGTCATGCCACCATTTCCTGAGGATAGATTTGTCGGTGCTGTTAAAGAGGTTGTTTCTGCAAACGCAGCATGGGTTCCACCATTTGGTACGGGCGCTACGCTGTATGTTCGTCCATTTATGATCGGTACCGGAAATACTGTTGGTGTTAAGCCATCTCCTACCTATGAGTTCCGCATTATGGTCACTCCAGTTGGAGCTTATTACTCCAACGGCGTTGCTCCTGTTGCACTGACCGTTTCTCCTTATGACCGCGCTGCTCCTCATGGAACCGGTAACATCAAGGCTGGCCTCAACTACGCCATGTCTCTGTACCCAACCACCTGGGCACATGAGCAGGGCTTTGCAGACAGCATGTATCTTGACTCTGGCTCTCGTACCTATGTTGAGGAGTCCAGTGGCGCAAACTTCCTCTTTGTTGATAAAGAGGGAACCCTGGTTATTCCACAGTCTTACACAGATTCCATTTTGCCTTCTATTACCCGTCGCTCTCTGGCAACGGTTGCTAAAGACCTGCTTGGTATGAAGGTTATTGAGCGTCCTGTCCGCTTTAACGAGCTTGACCAGTTTGTTGAGTGCGGTATGTGCGGTACTGCTGCTGTTATTTCTCCTGTTGGCAAAGTTGTTGACGGCCAGAAAGAGATTGTTTTTGGCGCTGGTATGGAGGCTGTTGGACCAATTATGTCTAAGCTCCGCAACACGTTGACCAGCATTCAGTCTGGCGAGATTGAGGCTCCAGAGGCAGACTGGATTTGCAAGATTTGCTAAGGCTTGCGTTTTCAACAACGCTTTGCTTTTAACGCAAAGGCGAGAAGATCAATCGATCTTCTCGCCTGATTTTTTATCTGTAAAAGCAGGATACGTGCGACGGCTATGCCTTGACGCTTATGCCTTGTGGGAAGAACCCAGGTTATCCATGTGGCTTGCAACAATCTGAGTGATTGCTTCCATACCAGGAACGGAAGGCTTCTTTGGATCAAAGTTGCCAGGGTTTTCTGACATGTATTTCATGAAGGCTGCGGTAAAGACCTGGCGGAGCTCGGTTGCGTAGTTAACCTTGCAAATACCATTCTGAATTGCCTCTGCTACCTGGTCATCTGGAACGCCCGAGGTGCCGTGAAGAACCAGAGGAATATCAAGGCGCTGACGGATAGCCTTGAGGACACCCTGCTCAATGTGAGGTGTACCGTGGTAGACGCCGTGAGCGGTACCAACGCCAACTGCGAGAGAAGTGCAGTTAGTGCGAGCGACAAACTCCTCAGCTTGGTCTGGATCAGTGTAGGGGTTCTCGCCCTCAACAGCTGGGCCGTCGTCCTCTTTGCCGCCAACTTTGCCAAGCTCAGCCTCAACAGGAAGGTTGATAGGACCAGCAAACTTGGTTACGGATGCGGTAAGTGCAATGTTGTCCTCAAATGGAACGTGAGAGCCGTCAATCATGACGGAGGTGTAACCGGCACGAGCTGCCTGGATGCAGCGGTCAAAGCCGTCACCGTGATCTAGGTGAAGAGCAACAGGAACAGTTGCCTCTTCAGCAGCACAACGAACCATGGCAGCAAAGTAATCAAGGCTTGCGTACTTGATGGTGCCAGGAGTGGTCTGAAGAATAACAGGGGAGCGGCGCTCTTCTGCTGCCCTAACAACAGCCATTACAAACTCAAGGTTCTCAACGTTAAAGGCGCCAACAGCATAATGGCCAGCCTGTGCGTCAAGAAGCATCTGCTTAGTAGTAACGAACATCTATTGCTCCTTTCGCCCCAAAGGGCTCTTTGATTGACTGAAAAAATTGTAACGTTTCTCTTACTCTGTTACGTAAGTTTTCTAGAAATAGTTTTGTCTTTGTAACCTTTGGCGAGAAACCGTCTTGCTGCATATTATTCAGCAATCTTTTTGATTGTGACCTGCTTCTGAATCTTAGTTGCAACATCTTGATCAAAGCGACCGGTACCTGCAGATAAACAACTTGCGGTAGCACATGACAGCGCAAAGGTAAGACACTCTGAAGTTGGTTTTTGCTGAGCAAGTGCAACAGCAAATGAGCCAACAAGGGTATCTCCTGCACCAACAGGATTGATAGCTTCAATTTTTGGAGGATTTGCTCTAAAGGTTCCTTCATCAGAAACCATGAGCGCACCTTTTGCACCAAGCGAGACAACTACAATTTTAATGCCGCGTTTGTGCAGCTCCTGAGCTGCCTTTATGACCTCGTCTTCTGTAGTTACTTCTCTTCCTAGAAGTTGACCGATTTCATCGGTGTTTGGTTTGATCATGGTAGGAAGGGCATCAATACAGGAGGTGAGCAGTGCACCGGATGCGTCTACAATGCAAGGCACGCCCGCAGCCATGGTCTCTTCTATAAGTTCTTTGTAATTTTCGGCAGAAATGCCCTTGGGAACACTGCCATTAAAGGTAACAACTTCGGCTTCGTTGGTAAGCTGGACAAGTTTTGCCTTGAAAGCAAGGAATTCTTCAGGAAGTACAGGCTGTCCAGGCTCTAAGAATTCAGTTGATTGCCCGTTTGGCTCCAGGATATTAATGCATGAGCGAGTTTCTTGCTCAGTATAAATAAAATCACTAGTAATACCATCTTTATGAGCCAGCTCAACAAGGTATCTTCCGTTATTACCGCCAACAAATCCTGTGGCACAAACGGGGTAGTTAAGGGTGGTAATGGCTCGTGAGGCGTTAAGACCCTTGCCGCCCGCGCTGTTATCTACTACCGAGACTCTGTGTACCGTTCCATCTACAACAGGAGAGTCCAGGTAGTACGCTTTATCAATGGATGCATTGAGTGTTACGGTAACAATCACGCATATCACCTCGTCTAAAAGACAGTGCACACAAAGTGCTCAGAGGAAAGCAGGGGCGAGAAACACTATGGAACAGCGCCACTGCAAATGAAATTGAGTTGAATCTATTTAACCAAAGCGCCATCAAGAAACTATTCTTTAGATGTTCTAAAAAAAGATACCAGTACATAATTTCTTAATACCAATTTTATTTTCTCATCATATTTGAGCAGGATTTTAGGGTTGTTTACTACATTTATTACGTATAAAGGTGCGTTATAAGAACTTCTCATTTTTCAAGGATAGCTCTAAATTTTTTAGTGCATCGTCACAATTTATCCATATATCTACCTGCGAAAATAACAACGTGTGTACCGTTTACGGTAAAAATAGTACCGTTAAGCCGTCGATTGTTAACGTACACATCTCAAGATGCTCACTAGACTATACTTATGTTAGGTTGTTATCTGGTATCTACCACTTAGAGAGAAACTTCAACACCCCTAGTTTTCCGCGTAGCTCCCCAGATAGTTTCCAACTCTTCGAAAGGAGTTTGACATGGTAGGTTGCGTTTTAACTGGTCATGGAACTTTTGCAAACGGTCTTGCTGATGCTTTAAAGATGATTGCTGGTGAGCAAGAAGCTTTTGTTCCCGTTCCTTTTATTGAAGCCGGTGCTGCAACATACCCAGAAACTCTTGCTGCAACAATTTCCGATCTTCTTGACACTACTGACGGTGTGCTGGTTTTCTGCGATCTGCTTGGCGGAACACCTTTTAATCAGGCAATGATTATTGCTCAGAGTTATTCAAACGTAGAAGTTGTTACCGGCACAAACCTTCCTATGCTTCTTGAAACACTTGGTAGCCGCATGGCAGATACCTCTCTTGAAGAGCTGGTTGATACTGCTGTTTTAGCTGGTAGCCAGGGAGTTGTTCATAAGCGTCTTGAGCTTGAGGTTGAGCCAGAAGATGACATTTTCGGAGACGATGGTATTTAAGTAGCGTTTTGTTGTTGAGTTAAGGAGATGTACATGGCAAATCTAGCAGAGAACATTCTTGCTTCATCCATTGTTCTTCTCGCGTTCTTAGTAATTTTGGGCCTTATTTATTCCTTCTTTGTTTGGAGAGCCTCTTCTAAAAAGGCGGGAACAACTTCAGAGTTTCTGAAGAATCTTCATGCAGGTCAGAAAGTTAAGACTAACAGCGGAATGTATGGCGTAGTTAAAAACGTCAAAAAAGAAACAGTAGATGTTGAGTTTGCTCCAAATGTGGTCATCACGTTGGATCGTTGGGCGTTAATCAGCGTTTCCAACAATAAATAAATTTGCAGTAAAACACGCAGCGCAAGTTGCGAGTAGTGCGATGAAAATCGCAGATAGCACGCACAAGTGTGCGCGCAAAGAGAGGAGAACTTGTTATGGGAGAACCAGATATCAAGCTTGCTCGAATCGATAATCGTTTGATTCATGGTCAGGTTGCTACTCAGTGGAACGGTACCCTTGGAACAAATCTCATCCTTGTTGCTAATGACGAGGTCGCAGGCAATAAGATGCGTCAGGGCCTCATGGATATGGCTGCACCAAACGGTGTTGCAACCAGGTACTTTACGCTCCAGAAAACTATCGATGTTATCCACAAGGCTTCAGCAAGCCAGCACATTTTCTTAGTTGCCGAGAATCCAGAGGATGTCCTCACTCTGGTTAAGGGCGGTGTTCCAATTAAAAAAGTGAACATCGGCAATATGCACATGGCTGAGGGAAAGCGACAGGTCGCCACAAGTGTGGCGGTAGACGATAAGGACGTCGCTGCCTTTCGTGAGCTTCAGGAATTGGGGGTGACTCTAGAGATTAGGCGTGTTCCTACGACCCCGGTCGAGGATATCTCAAAGCTATTCGAGTAAGTTTTGCGCGCAACTTCCTGGTAGAGATTACAAAAAGTTGTAATGGTGCAACGTTTCTAGCAGGTTGGCAAAGGTATTCGGATAGTCTGCCGATCATCGTCATCGGTAGTTATGGTGTGTTTGAAAGGAGGAGTTAAGATGGATGTTAGCCCTATTCAGGTGTTATTAATTTTCATCGTTGCGTTTATCGCTGGCATCGATCAGTTTAGTTTCCTCGAGTCTCTTTACCAGCCAATCGTAACTGGTTTTTTGGTTGGTTTGATTCTTGGTGACGTTCAGACTGGTCTCATTGTTGGTGGTACCTATCAGCTTATGACCATCGGTAACATGCCTGTTGGTGGTGCACAGCCACCTAATGCTGTTATCGGCGGCATTATGTCTGCAGTCTTTGCAATCACTACTAAGCTTGAGCCAATGGCTGCTGTAGCTGCAGCAATTCCATTCTCCCTGCTTGGCCAGTATGCAGTAACCATCATCTTTACCATTATGTCCCCCGTAATGGCAACTGCTGATGCATACGCCGAGAAGGCCGATCCTAAGGGAATTGCTCGTATTAACTACGGCGCAATGGCTGCCCTTGGTCTTTTCTTTGGTGTTATTGTTACCCTGTTCTTCCTGGGTGGTGCTGCATTTGGCACTCAGATCACCACTGCAATTCCAAAGTGGCTCATGAATGCACTGTCCGTCGCCGGTGGCATGATGCGCTTCGTCGGCTTTGCAATCCTGCTGAAGGTTATGGTTTCTCGCGAGCTTTGGGGCTTCTTCCTCATGGGCTTTGCAGCTGCAATCGTATTTATCAGCATTCCTGAGCTCTCTGGTCCAGCACTTCTGCTTCTTGCTCTCATCGGTTTTGGTATCGCATTCTGGGATTACCAGCTCCAGACCAAGGTAAAGAATGCTGCTCCTGCTGTTGTTGCTGGAGGTGACTTCGAAGATGGCATTTAATATTCCTGATACCTATCAGAACACCACTCCTGCTGAGCCACTTGATCAGAAGACGCTCAACAAGATGGTGTGGCGTTCCCTGTTCCTGCAGGCTTCCTTCAACTACGAGAGAATGCAGGCAGCTGGTTGGCTTTACGGTATCCTCCCAGGTCTTGAGAAGATTCACGGCGACAACAAGGATGACCTTGCTGCTTCCATGAGTCATAACCTTGAGTTCTACAATACCCACCCATTCCTGGTCACTTTTGTTATGGGTATTGTTCTCTCCCTTGAGCAGAACAAGCTGGATATCCCAACCATTCGTGCAGTCCGCGTTTCTGCAATGGGCCCTCTGGGTGGCATTGGTGACGCACTGTTCTGGTTCACCCTTGTTCCAATTACTGCTGGTATTACCTCTAACATGGCAATTTCCGGCAACGTCTTTGCACCGTTCTTGTTCCTCATCATCTTTAACATCGCACAGTTTGCGGTACGTTATTGGTTGATGAACCTTTCCTACAAGATGGGTACTGACGCAATTACTCTGCTCACCGAGAACGCAAAAGAGTTCACTCGTGCTGCATCTATCCTGGGCGTCTTTGTTGTTGGCTGCCTGGTTGTCTGCTACGGCGGAACCAAGCTTGGCGCTGGCGCAAACATCCCTAACGGTGAGACACACAGCGTTGTTCTTTCTCAGGTAACTCTTTCTGATGAGCAGCTTGCTTCTGGTCAGTATGACAAGGCTCTCTTTGCTAAGGGTTCCTATGCTGACTACAAGAAGGACCCTGAGTCCGTTATGTTCATCGGCGGCAAGACTGCTGATGGCAAGGATGGCACCACTGCTATTGCTCCAGTCGGTAACGGCGTTAATCTGGTAACTGTTGGCGAGGAAGTTACTTCTCCTGTCTCTATTGACATTCAGAAGATCCTCGACGGCGTTTGCCCAAAGCTTATTCCACTGGCTCTTACCCTTTGCCTGTACTACCTCATGGCAAAGCGTAACTGGACTCCAATTATGTGCATCTGCCTGCTTCTGGTAATTGCACTTCTTGGTTCTGGCTTTGGCGTTCTCCCATATATTTGGGGTTAAGTAAGTGTGACGGGTGTCCACTTAGTGGGCACCCGTCTTTTATAGGAGAGTTTTGATGACAGCGTTTATGGGAAGACAGCCACTCTACGAACAGCTAGCAAACATGCTGCGCTATCGTATTGAGAACGAGATGGATCCAGACGATCCACTTCCTTCTGAGCGTGAGCTCTCCGATTCCTATGGACTTTCTCGCACCACGGTAAGACTTGCCCTGCAAGAGCTTGAACACATGGGACTCATTTATCGCCAGCGTGGCCGCGGTACCTTTGTTGCAGACGTCTCTGAACGTGCAACAGACCTTATGGGAGGCTATAGCTTTACTGATCAGCAGCGTCAGTTAGGTCGAGTCCCTAAGACAACTATTCTAGAGTTTGACACTATTGAGGCTAATAAGTTCTTAGCCCAGCATATGCACGTTATTCTTGGCGAGAAACTCTTCCGCATCAAACGTTTAAGAAGTGCCGATGACGTGCCTATGATGCTGGAAGTAACGTATCTTCCAGTTTCACAGTTTTTCTCGCTTACTGCTCATGATGTTGAGCAAAAATCTCTCTACCAAAATTTTGAAGAAGACTACAACATAAAGATTGGCGTAGCAGAAGAGGAGTTCAAGGCTTCAATTGCTCGCTCAGATGACGCCACTTTATTGCAAATTTCTGAAGGCTCGCCTGTTTTGAGTCTCACACGCACAACCTACAACGACAGAAATATCATTGTTGAGTTCACACTAAGCGTGGCTCGTGCGGATCAGTTTAGATACAAAATTGTACATACACGCAGTTAAATAACTGTGAGAAGGGATATCAATGTTTAAGAAGAGCCAAGAAGAGCTAAAGGCACTAGGCGCTCATATTACAACTGCAGAGATTAAGCAGCAGCCTGAGCTTTGGGAATCTACCTTTGGCATTTATCAGGAGAACCTTTCTGCAATTAAAGAGTTTGTCGAGCGTGCTCGCAATCTTGGTGAGGGTCGTCGTACCCGCGTGGTCTTTACGGGTGCAGGTACCTCGGCATATGTAGGCGATACCATTACTCCGTATCTTCGTTCTCATGGCGAGAAGGGCTCTTTTGAGTTTGCGTCCGTTGCAACTACTGATATTGTTTCTGATCCTTATGGCAGCCTTGATCCAGATGATCCAACGGTCTTGGTTTCTTTTGCGCGCTCTGGTAATAGTCCAGAGAGTCTTGCTGCAGTAAATATTGCCCGTAAGATTGTTAAAAATCTTTTGCTCATCAATATTACCTGCGCTCCTGAAGGAAAACTTGCCGTTGAATCCGCAGGTAAAGACGATACATTGCTACTTCTTATTCCTGGTGCAAATGACCAGGGCTTTGCCATGACCGGCTCTTATAGCTGTATGACACTTCTTGCTACTCTTGTATTTGATAGTGCTGATGACTCACAGAAGAAGGCTTGGATTTCTGATGCTGCTGAGCTGGGTAGGCAGGTAATTGAGCGCGAGGAAGAGATTGCTGAGTGGCTTAAGAGCGATTTCAACCGCATTACCTATCTGGGTTCTGGTCCTTTTGTGGGTCTTGCTCATGAGGCTCAGCTTAAGATTTTGGAGCTTGCAGCTGGTATTAATGCAACGTCGTGGGATTCCTCGATGGGATATCGTCACGGACCAAAGTCGTTTGTCGACGAACACACCCTGGTGTTTGATTTTGTTTCCAATAACCCTTATACGCGTCAATATGATCTGGATATTCTTGACGAGATTAAGGGAGACCAGATTGCTGCTCTGACCATTGGTATTGAGCAAGAGGGGGCAACAAACTTTACGGGAAGAACATTTAGTCTACCAGTATTTACAGAGCCTCTACCAGCACCTTATTTGGCTCTGCCTTTTGTAATGGTTGCTCAAGTCGTGGCACTCTTGAACTCAGTTCGTGTCAATAACAAACCAGACACACCTTCTCCAACTGGTCAGGTTAATCGAGTGGTTAAGGGTGTTACAATTCACTCACTATAGGAATTACTAAGAAGGACGTGCCTATGGCGCGTCCTTTTGAGAATGATTGAGGTACGTATGAGTACATTTGCAGTTAAAGCAGATAAGTTCTTTTTGCCAGGAGCAACTTCTGGTCCAGGATATTTGCTCGTAGAAGACGGTGTATTTGGTCATTTCACTAAAGAGAAGCCAGACTGCGAGATTATTGACCGCACTGGTTCTTGGGTGGCACCTGGCCTTGTTGATACACATATCCATGGCTTTCTGGACCACGATATTATGGACTGCGATCCTGATGGCGTCATTGAGATTGCCCAGGGTCTGCTCTCTAACGGCGTAACTTCTTGGCTTCCAACAACACTAACCGCAAGCGTTGAGCAAACTGGTGATGCTTGTGAGTCCGTTGCTGATGCAGCAGAGGGAATTGCGGCAAACGGTATTGATGCTGCTCGCATCCAGGGCATCTTCCTAGAGGGACCTTTCTTTACCGAGAAACACAAGGGTGCCCAGAATCCTGCGTACTTCCTTGATCCAGATGTAGAGGTCTTTGATGAGTGGCAGGAGCGCGCTGACGGCTGGATTGCCAAGATTGCTCTTGCTCCAGAGCGCGATGGCGCTCCAGAGTTCTGTGCAGAGATGGCAGACCGCGGTGTTCATGTGGCACTTGGTCACTCCGATGCAACGTATGAGGAAGCTCTTGCCTGCGTAAACGCTGGCGCAGATATCTTTGTTCACACCTATAACGGCATGAGCGGTCTTCACCACCGTGAGCCAGGTATGGTTGGTGCTGCAATGACCACCCACGGTACTTATGCAGAGGCTATTTGCGACGGCCATCACCTTAATCCTATTGCAGTCCGTGCTCTGGTAAATGCAAAGGGATATGACCATACCGTTCTTATTACAGACTGCATGCGTGCAGGTGGTATGCCTAATGGACAGTACAAACTAGGCGATTTCCCTGTTGTTGTTGAAGGCGGAACTGCTCGTCTGATGGATGAGTCTCATAGCCTTGCTGGTTCAATCCTTCGTCTGTTTGAAGGCGTGAAGAACGTCTTTGACTGGGGTATTGTTTCTGCTGAAGAAGCGGTTCGTATGGCTTCAGAAAACCCAGCTCGTTCCTGTGGTATTGATGATGTTTGTGGCTTCATTCGTCCTGGATATGATGCTGACTTTATTGTTGTTACAAAAGATCTTCAGCTTGAAGAGACGTTCCTTGGAGGAAAGAGCGTTTACAAGGCTTAAGCAGCAGATTTTGAGTAATACAAATTAAAGGAAGCCTATGGAGTTCTATTCCCATAATTATTTAATTCACCATGCGACAGTATTTGACTGGACTCAGCTTGTTCTATTTGGCCTTGTTGCACTTCTGATGATCTTCTCGCTTGTGCATTACATGCGCGATAGAAAGAATTCTAAGTATCGTGAGCTGGCGCTTATTGCGCTGTTCTCATTAATCTTTCTTGGACTTCTACAGCTTGATCGTGTGCTAGAGGTTAATCAGGCAAGTAAGCACTATGAGTCAATTGTTTCCTCACAAGAAAGCTTCGCTCGACGTCTTGAGGTTGATTTTGACCACGTGTACGTTGCCTTTGATAGCCAGGGAAATCCCTCGTATCTTGAGGTTGACGGTAAGTATTATCACGTTTTGAAAAATACCGAGAATGACTATGTCATTGAACAGATCAATCTCATTGGTAATGATATTAAGCATGTAGAGGAGTAGATCGATGAACTTTTATTTAGAAGTTGCCATTAAATTGTGCATCGGTCTTTTCTCACTTGTTCTGGCAATTAACGTCAGCGGAAAAGGAAACCTAGCACCAACTGCAGCAATTGACCAGGTTCAAAACTTTGTACTTGGCGGCATTGTTGGCGGCATGATCTACAACAGTTCAATTACCATTTTGCAGTTCACCCTTGTCCTGCTTATTTGGCTCATTATTGTTATGGTTCTCAAATGGTTGAGAACAAACAATATGCTGGTCAAGCAGTTGATTGATGGACGTCCTGTTATTGTTATTGATAAGGGCAAGCTGCTTGTAGACAACTGTAGGTCTATGGGTCTCACTGCCTACGATGTGTCGCTGAAGCTTCGCCAGGCAGGAGTGAATTATATCTCAGACGTTAAGCGTGCCATTCTTGAGCAAAATGGACAGTTGATTATTGTTAAAAAAGGAGAAGAGAACGTTAGATTCCCGCTTATTACTGACGGACAAGTTCAGACAAATATTCTTGAGACGCTGGACCTGGAAGAGAATTGGCTTGAAAGAGAACTTGAGCATCAAGGTTATAAGTCTGCTTCAGAGGTTTATTTGGGTGAGTATAATAGTGGAGATTTGATTATTACTCCGTATGCGGAGAAAGATCAGTAAGTTAGCAAGAAATAAAACAGTTAACCTGTTTGTTCCAATTCCGTTTACGGAAAAGATAAAATATATATCGTTGACCTGAATTGGAATATGTATACTAAGGCTAACTTTTAGAAAGCGGACTGTCGGAAGACAGCCCGCTTTCGTGCTAAAGGGGAAGCATGAATGCATGTTCAGATGATGAGAAGTGAGTAGAAAGGCAAAGAAGTGAGGAGAAACATGGGTTTCTCGCCATGTTTTTATGCTTGGTAGCGAGGAAAATCGCACGATTTTGTTTGAAGAATTTGGCACTACACCGTATTGGTTTTTATAGTTTTGGGAGATGTAACATGAATTTGAATCCAACCGTTTCTCGTCGTAGCGCACTTGTAGCTTCCGCTTTTGGCGTGAGTGCTATTCTTGCTGGCTGCAAGCCTGAGGCTCAAAAGCAAGAAGGAGCTTCTGATAATAAAGACCAGAAGAAGCTCAACATTGTTGCAAGTTTTTATCCTATGTACGATTTTGCAAAGCGCATCGCTGGCGATCATGCTGAGGTAACATGCCTCGTTCCAGCAGGCACTGAGCCACATGATTGGGAGCCATCCAGCAAGGATATGAAGACTATCCAGGAAGCAGATTTCTTGATTTACAACGGTGCTGGTATGGAGCACTGGGTCAAGGACGTACTTGATGGACTTGGTTCTGGCACAAAACTTACAGCAGTTGAGACCAGCAAGGATGTCAAACTTCTTGAGCTTGAAGAGGACGATGATCACGATCATGAGGAGAAGAAAGACGACCATGATCACGACCATGACCATGGCGGAACCGACCCTCACGTTTGGCTGAGCCCTCTGAATGCCAAGATTCAGATGAAGAATATTTGTGATGCACTTTCTGAGAAGGACTCTGAGCACAAGTCAGAGTATGCTGCCAATCTTGATAAAGCAAATGCAGACTTTGATACGCTTGATAGTGAGTTCCACAAGGGCCTTGATTCTCTTCCTAACAAGACCATTGTTGTTTCTCACCAGGCATTTGGTTATTTGTGCGAGGCTTATGGTCTCACTCAGATGCCAATCGAGGGTGTTGAGGCAGATGCAGAGCCAAATGCTCAGGAAATGAAAGAGATTACTGAGTTCGTAAAAGAGCATAATGTAAAGGTTATTTTTACGGAGGAACTGGTAAGTCCTAAGGTTGCTCAGGCAATTGCTGAGGCAACAGGCGCTCGTGTTGAAGAGCTTAACCCACTTGAGGGACTTACTGATGACGAGCTCAAGGCAGGCGAGGATTACCTCTCTGTTATGCGCGAGAACCTCAAGGCTCTTGAGGGCGCTCTCGCATAGTGTGTTGCCAGCTTAGGCTGGATGTTTGGAGGACGTGTTGCAGGAAAGTCAGATAGCCGTTTCGCTTCAAGACGTGAGTTTTTCTTACAAGAAGACGCGCGTCTTAAGCGATGTAAATTTAGACGTTCATCAAGGCGAGATTTGCGCTCTTATTGGTGATAACGGAGCTGGTAAATCTACGCTCTCTCGTATTGTGGTGGGTGAGCTTGAGCCAACAAGTGGCAAATCACTTCTTTTTGGAACGCCCTCGACTCGGTTTAAAGACTGGGAGCGTGTAGGCTATGTCCCACAGCTGCCTTCAGAATCGGTTAATCGCTTTCCTGCAAGCGTCGTCGAACTAGTAGATGCAAGTCAGTATGCTCGTGCCAAAAAGGTGAAGATGAGCGCAAAAGAGCGTCGCGAGCGCACGCTTGAGGCACTTGACCTTGTAGGTATGACTGATTTTTCCACGCGTATTATTAGGGAACTCTCTGGAGGACAGCTCCAGAGAGTTCGTCTTGCCTGCGCGCTGGTTGGAAACCCATCACTACTTATCCTGGACGAACCTACAACTGGTCTTGATAAAGAGAGTCGCAATCATTTCTATAGCCTAGTGCGAGAAGCCCATGCAGCTAGAGATCTTGCGGTACTTATTGTTACGCATGATCTTGCAGCTCTTGATGCGCTGGCTTGTCGAGTTGTTGAAGTTGCTGACCACAAAGCTACAGAAATTGCAGGTAGGGGTCACGGTCATGATCACTGTGCAGTTCATGGCGCTCACTGTGACCTTGACTCTCATCATGTCCACGACCACAATCGTGGAAAATTAGATGATTTTGCTTTAACGGAGTCCCTTGGTCCTGCGTCCGACGTTGTTCAAGATGCCCAAGACTCGCATGAGAGGAGGGCATAAATGTTTGAATACGTATTTATGCAGCGAGGAATTCTTGTGGGAATTCTTCTGGGAGCAATTATTCCGCTGGTAGGCGTTACGGTTGTATTGAAGCGCCTTTCTATGATTGGCGACGCTCTCTCACATACCTCTCTTGCAGGTGTTGCAGGAGGCATGATTGCGGGCATTAATCCTGTTGCCGGAGCAATTGCCGCTTGTTTGGGTGGTGCGCTTTGTGTTGAGGGAGTACGTCGCCACTTTAAAGATCAGTCAGAGCTTGCAGTCGCTATTGTGATGGCAGCTGGCATTGGTCTAGCAGGTGTTTTGTCAGGTTTTGTTCCCAATTCATCAAGCTTCAACAGCTTTATGTTTGGCTCTATTCTGACGGTAAGCGAGCAAGAAGTTCAGATGATTGTGGTCATTAGCGTACTTGCAGTCGCATTCTGCTTCTTCCTTAGAAAAGAACTTTTCTTGATGTCTTTTGATGAGCGTCATGCCCGTTGTGTTGGTGTACCCGTAAGTCTTATTAATTTTGGCTTTGTTATCGCAGTAGCTTTGGTGGTTGCCGTAGCAGCAAGAACGGTTGGCTCACTTATTGTTTCATCCATGATGGTAGTTCCTGTTGCCTGTGCTTTGCAGATTTCCTGCAGCTGGAAGCAATGTTGTTTGTATGCGAGCACGGTGGGTATGCTGACCTCACTTGGTGGACTTGTTGTCTCCTATGAGCTTGGCCTTAAACCTGGAGGAACCATCGTTCTTCTCGCGGTTGTTACGCTTTTGTTTATCTTTCTAGTAAAAAGGGTTGTGCTGCTGCTCAAAACTCGCACAGTGTGATACTCTGAACAAAGTGCGTTGACGGAGAGGTCTGCCGGAGCACGTTGTGAACAGAGAGGGTGTTCGTGGTTGAGAAACACCTGCACAGCGCTGGTAGAGTTCACTCCCGAGCTACAACTTGAACGGCGTCATTGCTTAGTAGGGAAGTCGTCCGCCTAACGAAACTAGGCTTTTAAGTGGATTGCACAGAGAGAAAACTGTGCAATCAACCGAGGTGGTACCGCGGAAATTTTCCGTCCTTGGGCATATGCTCAGGGACGGTTTTCTATTGAAAGGGTAATTACATGGGAATGTCTGAGGAACTCTCGGCAATTCGCGAGCAAGTACTTGAAGGAATTGCTAAGGCAACAAACCTTGAAGCACTTGAGAAGGTGCGCGTTGCATCAATGGGAAAGAAGGGCTCTCTTACAGCAATTATGCGTATGATGGGTCAGGTTCCCGCAGATCAGCGCCCTCAAATGGGTCAGCTTGCAAATACCGTTCGTGCTAACGTTGAGACCGCTATTCGCGAGCGTCAGCTTGCTTTAAAGCGAGAAGCCCTTGAGGCTCAGCTTAATGCTGAGGCAACTGATATTACCCTTCCAGGTCGTCGTCTGAGCCCTGGTACTCAGCACCTCATTGAGCAGGTGCGTGAGGAGATGGAAGACATCTTTATCAGCATGGGCTACACCATTGAGACAGGCCCTTATGTTGAGACCACCTACTACAACTTCACAGCTCTGAATGCTCCTGAGGATCATCCAAGCCGTTCTGGTAAGGATACGTTCTACGTAGTGGATAATGCACC
>JAGZNE010000028.1:0-16995 GCA_018363825.1 Atopobium sp.
GCTAGAAAATGAATAGCGTCATATAAAAGATTTAACTATAGGTAAATTCCGCACCTAAGGAACACACTTAAGTCAGATATTCTGCTCAATTGCGGGCATTTTACACACCTAATGAAGATATTCTGCACGTTTGAGGTATTTTCAGCGTCATGTATACGTCTTTTTGACAGATTATCCGACTTAGGTGTGTTTTGAACTGCCTCCTATTTTTTCGTGTCCAAGAAATGGGAGGCAGTTCATTTGACGTGGGGGCTTTTTCTATCTTGCGGCAGCTTGACCGTGGGCTGACCGCTGGTTGGCCACTGGTTGGCCGCAACCTAATCGCAACCTAATCGCAGCCCAATACCGTTCAAGAAAATTATCTCAAAAAGTGGACAAAAGTCCTTATTTTTATTTTAGGGAGCAGGTACAATTACTCAAACTTAAGCCAAAACTGTCCTGTAATGAGGACTCACGAAGCAAGAACAGCGAGGTCTCGTGTGAACGTTCTAACCTACCTTGACAGTCTTGATTCTGATGTTCGGAAGAAGATCATCAAATGGGCTTCTCGCGTTCCCGCTAATCGTCTTTCTCATTGTAGGCAGATTCGTCTTAATTCCGGACAGACCCTTGTCCACATGCTGGACCGCGTTGATAACGTGTACATTCTGTGCCGCGGTACCGTGCGCACCACGTCGCATAATTCCGCAGGTAGCACGTATGTTATTGACGAGTATCGTGCGCCCGTTGCTTTTGGTGAGATGGAAGTTATCAGCGAGAGCCCGTTTTACCTGGGATCGCTCACCGCAACTTCCGGCTGCGAGTTTATTTCGGTTCCACGCGAGGACTACCTGCAGTGGATTCGTTCGGACCCTGAGGCACTTCTTACCCGCTCACGCTGGATTATCAAGAATCTGACACGTCAGTCTGGCTACGAGCGCAGCTTGCTGACCTGGAGCGGAACCAAGCGCCTGATGTACATGCTGAGCGAGCTAACGCGCGATCAGATTCACCGCGGCGTTGTTGAGTGGCCGTTCACGGTACGCCTGACCAGGCAAGAGCTGGCAGACAAGATTGGTACCAGCACAAAAACTGTTGCCCGCGGCATCGACGAGCTTAAAGAGAGGGGAATGGTTTCTGTTCAGCACGGCAAGATTGTCATTACCGAGAGGCAATTCCAGCGCCTCGACGATGCAATGAAACACGAGGGAGAATCCCACCTTCTGGACTAACCTCTGTACCTGGCACAACGCTTGGGCAAGACCGATCTTCTCGCCCCAGGCAGCGCGCCGCGCAACGCGGTGCACCATAACTTGGAACGACCGACGTACCCGTCGCAATCACAAACCTGTTTTTGCAGGATAAACGTAAGGAGCACTAATGAGCGAGTTCATGGACATCATCACTTCCGACAACCTCTCGTACAAGCAGAAGGTTCTGCACCTGGCTCAGGCTGCCGAGAATTCCGAGCATCCTATCAAGACAACTGCTGAGTTTGATCGTCTTTTTGCAGCTCACGCTCTTGACGACATGTGTGAGGGCAACGCTCCTTACCGCCCTCGCTACATCTGCCCTGACTACCAGGTATTTGCTCAGAACGGTTCTGAGTTTTTGCGCTTTGACAAGCCAGAGACCCTTGATGACCTGCTCTGGGGCCTTGCCGCTCTCTACGACAACGTTCCTTCTGTCACCAGCCGCCCTGTCTATGTTGGCCAGCTGGACAAGATCATTGATCCGTTCCTGGAGGGTATGACTGACGCAGAGATTAAGCCTCGTCTGCGCCGCTTCCTGAACCACATCGACCGCACCGTTGCTAGCGGTTACTGCCACGCAAATATTGGTCCAGAGGACACTCGTGCAGGTAGACTGCTGCTTGAGGTTGACCGCGAGCTCATGAACGCCGTTCCAAACTTCACCCTCAAGTACGATCCAGAGGTCACATCCGACGAGTTCATGCGCCTGGCAGTCAAGACCACCATGGTCTGCTCCAACCCTGCTTTTGCTAACCACCGCATCCACAAAGAGACCTACCCTGGCGAGTACACCGTCGTAAGCTGCTATAACGTCCTTCCTATGGGCGGCGGCGCTTACACTTTGAGCCGCGTACTTCTCCCTGGCCTTGCAAAGCTTGCAACCAACGTTGACGATTTCATGAACAACCTGCTGCCAACCGCAACTGGCGAGGTTCTAAACTTCATGAACGAGCGCGTCCGCTTTATGGTTGAGGATTCCAACTTCTTTGAGACCAGCTTCCTGGCTCAGGAAGGCCTCATTTCTCGCGAGCGCTTCTGCGGCATGTTTGGCGTTGCCGGCATGAGCGAGTGCGTCGCTGAGCTGCTGCACCTTGATAGCAGCCGCACTTACGGCAAGGATGACGAGGCAAACGAGCTAGCTGATCAGATCATGGTCAAGATTGCCGACCAGGTCAACAGCTTTGACGCCGTCTACTCCGAGGTCTTTGGCGGTCGCTTCACCCTGCACGCACAGGCTGGCTTCTCTGACCAGCAGGGCGTTACCCCAGGTGTCCGCATCAAGGTTGGCGACGAGCCTGCAAACCTCTACGACCACATTCGCCACAGCGCTCGCATGCACCGCTTCTTCAACAGCGGCGTCTCCGACATCTTCCCAGCTGAGCCAACTGCTGAGCGCAACCCAGACGCTGTTGTTGACGTGGTCAAAGCCGCATTCTCCATCGACGACAAGTACCTCTCGTTCTACAGCTCCGAGGGTGACCTGGTCCGCATTACCGGCTTCCTGGCTAAGCGCTCTGAGATGAAGAAATTCCAGTCCGGCGATGTTGTTCTTCAGGACACCGCTCACGACGGCCTGGGCAACTTCACCGCCAACCACCTTGGCGAGCGCAAGGTTCGCATGAGCGACTAGCGAGAAGAGCTGCGCAATCGTGACCTGCACTGCAACAGAAACAACTTTAGGAGCAGCACATCCAACTGGGTGTGTTGCTCCTGTAAACAAGATCATTCCCTTCTCGCTGGTAGATGGCCCAGGAAGCCGAACTGCCGTCTTCCTGCAGGGCTGCAACATTCGCTGCGCCTACTGTCACAACCCCGAGACCCAGGTGGAGTGCATCTCCTGCCAGGCATGCGTCAGGCCATGCCCAGCTCACGCCCTGTCCGTGGCTGACGGCAAGGTTGTGTGGGACAACTCCATTTGTATCAACTGCGACAACTGCATCAAGGTGTGTCAGCACAAGTCCACGCCAAAGATTGAGCTGCTCAGCGCACGCGAGGTGGCCGACCGCTGCATTTCCAACATGCCGTTCATCCGCGGAATTACCACGTCAGGCGGCGAATGCATGCTCCGTCCCGACTTCCTCTACGAGCTCTTCACCTACTGCAACGCAGCTGGTCTGAGCTGCCTCATCGACTCAAACGGCACCATCGACTTCACCGAGTACCGCGATCTGCTGGATCTCTCAAGCGGTGTCATGCTTGACGTTAAGGCTTGGGACGATCAGTGGTTTGAGTACCTGACCGGCGAAAATGGCGTTACGGTCCGCAAAAACCTTGCGTTTTTGGCCGAGCAAAACAAGCTGGAAGAGGTTCGCGTCATCGTGACCGAAGGCTGGAACGATGCTGAAGCCGCAGTTGACGGCATTGCCACAACCCTTGGCGAGAAGGTTGGTCAGACGCGCATTCGCCTTATGAAGTTCAGGCACTTTGGCGTCCGCGGTCCGATGGAGAACTCCCCTTCTCCAAGCGATGAGCGCATGCAGGCGATTGAGTCGCAGGCCCGTAAGCTGGGCTTTGGCGAGGTTGTCGTCAGCTAGTTGCCACGGCGGGTGCGCGATACGACTCGCCGCTCCGGCGGGTTTCTCGCCACGATTGTTACTGCAGCTTACACGGGTTTCTCGCCAGTTTTTGTGCCCTTTTCACTGCAACAATTAACGACCTCGCAGCACATGCTACGAGGTCGTTTTCATTTACTTATCAGTGAAGTGTCGGTACGGCAAGCTCCTGATCAGCGAGCTACTCGGTGACGATAGCGATTCCGCTGGAGCAGCCCAGGCGATCTGCGCCAGCCGCAACCATTGCCTCAGCGTCAGCCTTATTGTGGATGCCGCCAGCAGCCTTAACCTTGCAAGTGTCGCCGACAGTCTGCTTCATCAGAGCAACGTCGTGAACAGTTGCGCCGCCGGTGCTGAAGCCAGTGCTTGTCTTAACAAACGCGGCTCCAGCGGCCATGCAATCTTTGCAAGCACGAACGATTTGCTCGTCATCAAGCAGGCAGCACTCCAGGATTACCTTAACGGGCACGGAACCAGCGGCCTCAACGACAGCCTTGATATCAGCGATAACGTAGTCGTCGTCGCCAGCGACCAGGTGGCCACCGTTGATGACCATGTCAATCTCGGTAGTGCCGTCGGCAACGCTCTGCTTGGCCTCGGCGACCTTAGCTGCAGTTGAAGCGGCACCCAGAGGGAAACCGATGCAGGAAGTAATGCCAACTCCAGAGCCCTCGAGCTCGGCGTGAGCCAGGGAAACCCAGCAAGAATTGATTGCAACGGTCGCAAACTTGTACTGCTTTGCCTCGGCGCAAAGCTTCTTGATGTCTTCAGCGGTTGCGTTTTGCTTCAAATTTGTATGGTCGATAAGGCCGTTAACTTCCACGATTTTCTCCTTCTGGCTGTGCGATTATGAGCGGTTTATGTTTCTCTATTGTACGGCAAGCGGCGCAAAAAAGATGTGGCCGCCTTGTTTTGCTACCTGGTTTTGAATAGCCGTGTCCAGAGCTCCCGCTGTCGCTCTTCAAGATCTGACATAGTCGTGTCACGTGCAGTTATTCCGGTTGACTCTCGAATCTGGCGGACCAAGCCTTGAACGCTTTCAAAGCTTTTAAGCATCTCGCCAGATACCGAAAAATGCGGACACTGAACGCCCGTTACCAACTCGTTTTCCCTATCCAGGTCTCGCATGATTTTTTGGTCGCCAGAGTGTGTAGTTGCAGGATCATAATCTAGCAACACCGTCGCTTGCTTCCGTCTTTTATCCTTGAGCTGAATGGTTAGGTCAGGAATTCGAGTGATTTTCTCGCCATATCGATTTTCCAGCTCAATTGGCCTATTGAGCTCGACGGTTCCTAGATTAAAGCCACCAAGGTTATACGGGAGGCACAATAGCAGGGCAAGCGAGGCCTCTCGGGGCGACCGAGCTTTCTCTACGATGTGTTGAAGCGCTCGTTTAGCTGGAATGATGCCACGCTTTCTTTCTTGCATAGCAAGAAACTTTGCAATTGCAGCGCGATTTGTCAGAGGGCCATTTTGGCGTTGCGAAACTCCACCGTGACCATTTTGGTTCAAAAAATAATCGGAACACAGCGCACTACCTGCAAGGATTGTTCCGATGAAATCAAGCTTTGACGCAATCTGCAAATAAGTGAATTCTGGAGAGGTAACAAATCCTTTTAAGTCAGCACCTATGGGCAGCAGTGACGAAGATAAAACTTTCGTATTGCAGATGTGAAGCGCAACATTTGCTCTTGTAGACGCAGAATTCACATCACGAATTAGCAGGTCAACCTTACCATTAGACTCCTGTTGAAGACGCACACCTTGTATTTCCGGCAGGTGTCCATAGTAGACGGCAAGCTCTCGTTCCATAGCCGCTCCAGGTGTAGACTCGGGAACAAGTGGCGCTCTGACCATTGTATTTGATGTTGATGACGAGTTAAATGGCCTAGAGGAACTCATTAATAAATTAAACGCTGAAAAGTACGAAAGACAGTAATCCATAGCACTCCTTCGCGAAAAAGTATGAATTCCATACCCGGAAATGGCCTAAGTAATCTGACCGATGCAAAATCACACGGGAAATCTGTGCAAGATTTGTCGTTCTGATGTCCTTCCGGAGGCTTGCCGTGCAATTTCACTGTCCCATTTCAAAATACTGCATATTTGTGTGATTAAATTCATTTCTATGAATACATAATTTTTGATCTCAAAATTATGTGCCGAAAAAGGTAAAAAACGCGTTTAGTTGGAAATGAAAATTAAAAAATAGACGTTTTATCTCCAACTAAGACGATTATTTACCGCCTCAAAAACTTTTATCTGGGCAAACGTTGTATGCAGAAAAATGAAATCTCCAACTAAACGCATTTTTTACCACTTTGGCGTAACTCGAAGCGCTTTTGGCACCAGCACGTTCACGACCACGCCCATCCTCGCACGTTACCAGCACATCGCTGTGCCCGCCCGCACTTGCTCACCTGCAAGCCTGCCGCCCGCACTTGCCCACCTGCAAGCCTGCCGCCCGCCCGCTCGCCCGCGCCCGCGCCGGTGACCTGCGCACAAAAAAAGCCTGGTAGCGGAACGCTACCAGGCTTTTAGCGAAGCTAAGTCTCTAAGCTAGATCTTAGAACTCGACAGGAAGGTCGAAGTAGACGCACTTAAGCAGCTGCTCCATCTCCTCCTGGGTAGGCTTGCGTGGGTTGGAGAGGGTGCAAGCATCCTCGATAGCAAGACGAGCAACCTCTGGAGCCTTCTCGAAGAACTCCTTCTCGTCGATGATGGAGGTCTCGGACTTGGTTCCGCCCTCGCCGTAGTTCTTGATGCCCTGTGGGATATCAAGAGCGTCGTTGATATCGCGAATCTTCTGGACAAGTGCCTCTACCAGCTCGTCCTCAGTGTTGCCCTCGAGGTGCAGGATCTCCTTAGCAATGAATGCATAGCGAGCCTTTGCGCGCTCGTCACGAGCGTTGAACTGGATGACTTTGCCCAGGTACATAGCGTTTGCGCAACCGTGGATGATGTGACCACCGGAGAATGCAGCGCCGGTCTTGTGAGCCATGGAGTGAACAATTCCCAGAAGGCCAGAGGAGAATGCAATACCAGCAATGCACTGTGCATCATGCATGTGCTGACGTGCCTCTTTGTCACCTTTGTAGGACTTTGGCAGCCACTCGACAATCTCGCGGATTGCGTGGAGAGCGTCGCCGTCAGTGTACATGGAAGCAACGGTAGAAACGTACGCCTCGATAGCATGGGTCAGTGCGTCCATACCAGTGTGAGCAACAAGCTTAACAGGCATGCCGTAAGTGAGCTCAGGGTCAACAATTGCGACGTCAGGGGTAATCTGGAAGTCAGCCAGTGGGTACTTAACACCCTTCTGGTAATCGGTAATGATAGAGAATGCGGTTACCTCAGTTGCGGTACCGGAAGTAGAAGAAATTGCGCAGAAGTGAGCCTTGGTGCGGAGCTCAGGAAGACCAAAGACCTTGCACATGTCCTCAAAAGTGGTCTCTGGGTACTCGTACTTAATCCACATAGCCTTAGCTGCATCGATTGGGGAGCCGCCGCCGATAGCAATGATCCAGTCTGGCTGGAACTCGCTCATCTTAGCAGCACCGCTCATAACAGTCTCGACGGAAGGATCGGACTCGACACCCTCAATGTGAGCAACCTCAAAACCTGCGGACTTGAGGTCATTCTCGATGTCATCAAGGAAGCCGCCACGACGCATGGAGCTGCCGCCGGAAACGATAACTGCCCTCTTACCCTTGAGGTTCTTAACCTCGTGACGAGCGCCCTCGCCAAAATACAGATCGCGTGGATTTGTAAAACGTCCCATAAAACCTCTCCTTAACTATGTGCCGCTTCCCTAAGCGGCTAGCGAAGCCATTCTTCGCAATTACTTCTTCTCAATATTTCTATTCTAGCTCATTTTGGACACCTGACCAAAATGAAAGTGTCATTTTATGCAATATCGTTCAGAATATATACACTCCTTTGACAGGAACCTGACGCCCATCTGGCGAGAAACCCGTCCACTCCAAACGTTTCCGTCTGCCGTTCGCAATCTTCTTACGACGCTCGCGGAGTTGCGCCGCACACCTCAATAACCTGCGATATCATTACGTAAGAGAGAAAGGAATCCTGTGGCGTTTGACCCGGTAAAAGAGGACTACCAGCGGCTTATCCTCCGCTTTGCTCGCACGCAAGTCAGCGACGAGGACAGCATTGCTACGCTGATGAAGGACTTCAACTGGCGATTCTCCAACGACCGCAATTCCCTCCCTCAAACCGACGAAGACCGCGCGTTCAATCTAGTTGCGCAAGCGGCCGAGATTGTTGATTATCGCCTGCCGTTTGTCGAAGAATCTCAGGCGCAGGCCCTTATCGACCAGGGAAAACGCCTCCTTAACCAGGCAATTCAGCTGGACCCCAATTGTTTTGATGCCCAGCGAATGCTCCACGCCTCAAATAGCAGGCTTTTTGACGCCTACTACCAGTTCCTTGTGGAGAAACTCCCCCAGGTTGAAGCCGCGTGCTACCAGAAGGCGCAAGAGTCCTCGCAGGGGCTTCCCGCCGAGCAGGCAGAACTTGCCCAGCGCCTGGCCATCAACCCCTATAAGCGCTGGTTAGCCACGCTTTCTTCTCGCGCACTTATCTGCGGCCGCAACAAAGACGCCATCGCATATGGCGAGAAACTCCTAGAGCTTGACGCTGCCGACGCGGCCGATGCTCGTTTTACGCTTGCGCTCGCATACGCAAAGCTTGAGGACGAAGACGCCCTCGACAACCTTATGGACCAGTACCGCAAGCTAGATCCTCCTCGTGGGGCAGATGACCCGTGGATTTTGCTGGCTCGCCTGGCCATACACTTCAAGAAGCGTGAGTTGGTTGAGGCTGAGCACTACCTTGACCTGCTGATTGAGCGTTATCCTGAGGCAACGCTTTGTTGCTTCGTGCAGAAGGATTTGCCTGAGGGAGAATTCTCTCGTCTCAACGTACTTCCCTATTCTGAGGACGAGCTCATCATTGCCATTGCAGAAGCAACTGTGCTGCTGCAAGAAGGAAATGACCTGATAGGACGCGGTGTTCTTGGTCGTTGGCTTGCAGATCAAGTTAGGGCGAGAGACCCAAAGACCGTTGAGCTGGCAGAAAAAGAACTTCAAATGCAGGCAAATGCCTTGTTCGCTTCAGCAGATTCGTTCCCTGGTGAATCCGGCGGCAGCGTGCCCGACGGCCCAGCTGGCCCCAGCTTCCCTGGCGGCCCGGTCGGCCCCGGCTTCCCCGGAGGTCCCGCTGGCCCGCGACCAAGCGGACCGCATATTGATGGGCCAAATAATCCATACTCGGGCGGTGATGCAAAGTGATTAAGCATTCCGCTAACGATATGGTCAGTGAACAGGTAGACCGCCTAGTAACCAAGCATGCGCAAGAAAAGAACATCGTATCTGAGGCTGCTCTCTATGAGTTGAAACTTGCGGTAGAAGCTTCGCCTGAAAACTTTATTTCTAACGAAGAAGAAAAGGCTTTTGCTCAATACGTCAATGTCATTGGCAAGTACCAGGATGGAATTACTAAAGAAATTGATTCCGATGCTGACTTCTTCTCACGCCGCATGGACCTGCTTAACCTTTTGCATAATCAGATGACAAATATTACTGAAAACCAAGCTCTTGCTAACACAAGCATTAACCTTGAAGCACAGAGAATCCTGGCGCAAATCTCCAACAATCATCCTGCAGCAATCCTCAACGACCTGCTTGACCTGCAAAAAGAATTTGACCCCATCTTTAGGTCAAAGCTAGAACAAGCAAAGCAAAATCACGGCGACGCTTGGGCCTGCGCTGAAGCTCGACCACTTTTGCGCCTCTATGCACAGATCGCCCAGGTAGCAACAGATTGCGCCTGCTTCAAGCTCTCCAAAAAAGCCTGCGAAGATCTCTTATTCTTCTCGCCAACAGATTTACTGGGTGCGCGTTTTACCTTGGCATATGTTCTTGCTCGCCTGGAAGATGAGGAGGGGCTTCACAAGCTTGACGAGAGTTGCGGGTATCAGTCAAATGCCTGGATGCGTCTGGCGTTTACGCTGCTGTTCTTCAAGTTGAATCGCATGCCCGCGGCAAAGCGAGCGCTCAAAGGCTTTGTCAACCTAGGCGAGGGAGCGGCGTATGCGCTGCTCAGGCCATCTTTTGTTGATCTCTACATTCCGTGCAGGATCAACTTCACACCTGACACGTTTGCCGAGAACGTTATCGCAGTTCACGAGGCCGAAGCGATTATCGCCGACGTGCCGGAATTTATTTCGTGGGCAGAATCGGTGCCTGGCGTGACTCAGAGCGCTCGCGACTACGCGTTTAAGGCCGGGCTGGACTGGTGGGAAAACGAAGAATAGATGTAAGCTCAAAATCAGCTCGTTTAGCACTAGAAATCTGCAGCAACTTTGCTATACTTTTTCTTCGCGTCCCCATCGTCTAACGGTTAGGACATCGCCCTTTCAAGGCGGCAATACGGGTTCGATTCCCGTTGGGGGCACCATACGCTATTTGTCATTAAGTTTTTCTTTTATTAGTTTAACTAATCTAGCAGGTGTTTTTATACCAAGCTTCTTTAAAGCTTTTATTGCAGACATACTTTCTTCAACAATATAGAATGTCATTGTAATTTGAACCATGGAAATAGGGCCGATTTTTGCGAGAAGATCAAAAAGCGCCGAAAGTATAACAACTCCCACAATAAGAAGTTTTTTCGTTATCACCGTTTCAATAAATTTCAAAGTTAATTTCTTACGATTTGTATAGCTATATATGGTAACTAGACTATTTATCTAACTATAGACTCTTATGATTTATATATATACAATAGTTTGCAAAATTCTACTGAAATGTCTTTATCTGCCTACAGAATAGGATATCGCGATGGACAGGTCAAAAGGGTTTTTTATCACGGTAATTTGCTTCGTATATTTTGTTATTTGCGTCCTGGCAGTGATTTATTTCTTCTTCTCAAATTTCTCTTTCTTCTCACTTGATTATATTACTCCAGTGAGCTTTCTTGGCACTTTGTTAACAATACCACAGGCATTATTTCTTATGTCTATTTTCATTCTAATAACTTCACTAATACTGTTGTCTAAAATAAAATCTATGGTTACTTTTTTTAAAAAAGCAACTTACCTATTTGCTGTTTATAATACCTCTGTTGCTTTTTGTGCAGCATTATTTTTATTCATTCCTTGCATCTTTTCCTGTCAAAATGATTATAAACCTGTAGTAAATACTGGAGAAATTTCATTATCCAGAGTTGTTTTACTTGAGGATTTTGATTTTGGAGGAGAAGAAACTCTCCACTTTTATGTTTTACGTTTTCCATTCGGCTTGGGAGAAAGTATAGCAACTATTAGGTTATATAGCGACTCAGTACCAACTAAAGATATTGAGTGGCTACTAGTTCATGAAAATAACCAATACGACATTACGACTACAAACTCAAATGCCGTTGAAACCCTAACAAGAAAAAATTTTTATCCCATACACACAAATCTTATCCGTCTATGAAATCATGAGTTGATGTTATTTCTCAAACTTGCAGAATGAGGTAATGAGATGCTTTCAAAGACTAATCGCCTTGTTCATTTACTAAGAGCGGCCATTTATTTAGCAACTCTCTTTCTGCTGTTCTATGCAAATGAATTCATTCCGTTCATAACATATCCCACTCCAGTGTGTTTTTTAGGAGTACTGTTTTTTAGACACTGGATGGTATGCTTTATTTTAGCGGCTATAGTCATTTTTTTAATCGTGTCGTCTCGCAGCTTTTTTGAGTCTTTAAACTATAGTAGAAAACTTGTACACACCGTTTTACAAACCATTGCGATAATACCTATGTCTGCATCGATTATATATATTCTTTTTACTGGGAGCTTTAACCCTCCAAGTATTAAATGGGTTCAATGTGACACCCCTAATCCTGAGACTCAAATTGCATGTATGACTTTTGCTAATGAATATTCAGATGATGTGTGGTTCTATTCAATGCCATCACTCATTTGCGAGGGAGAAAAAATTGGTGGGATTTATACACCTCCGCAAGAACCTGAAAAATCAGTCCTTTACTGTGACTGGCATGTCACCTGGAATAATGGAATCGGCCACATTACTACAAATCAAGAAGTTGAAAAAATAATCAATCAAGAACATGGGGACGATCCCTTGTTCATCATCTCAATGGGCAAGGGACAGTTCCAACTAACTCACTATCTTCATGAGGGCTAATTAAATAAAGACTTTCAATATGAAAATTGTCGAGCTCTCAAAAGTTATTCGTCCGTTCTTGGAATGTTAAATCATCAAGCGAGTATACAGAAAGACTTCCCGGATTCGATTAGTTGATTTAACAGTTGGCGAGAAGGACCTCTTGTAGACTCTCAACCGATAGCCCAGCACGCGCAAGAATGTTGTGGTGAACATCTGCTTCGAGATATGCATCTGGCATGCCTAAACGTAGTACCTGCGGACATGCGCCTGACGCGCTCAACTGTTCGACAACCGCACTGCCAAATCCACCCAAAACGCTGTGCTCTTCAACGGTAATAATCACGTCAGAGTTCTGACAGATTTGCGTCAGAGAAGCGTCAAGTGGTTTGATGCTCGACACGCCGTAGACCTCGATGTTCGTCTGAGCAGCAGCGGTCTGCTCCGCGTTAATCTGACCTGCAGCTCGCTGAGCTGCCTCAACAACTCGACTGGTTATCGCACCCGTTGCAAGTACGGTCATGCGCTTCGGCTGAGTGACGGTTGTGGCTTCGGTAGCTGCAGCTTCGGGAACCGCCACGCCGTCTACGCTTGACGTGTCCGCCGCACCCACCGCGCGTGACGACTCAAAGAGTTTCTCGACACCAGAGGCATCAAAAACGTAACCATTTAGATGCAGATTGACGCCATCGCACGAGGTCATTCGCACGTAAGCTGGTCGTGGATGCTTTACAAGCTCCATGAGCGTGGCTGCAAGCTGGGCGTTATCGACCGGGCTGAACACGGAAAGCCCCGGAATGGTTCTGGTGACCGCAATGTCCTCCACAGCCATGTGAGAGGGTCCTGTAGCTGCAGATTCGCAGCCGGCAGCAACACCCACAAGCACTACAGGCGACTTCATCATGCCAAGGTTGACGCGAATCTGATCCAGCGTTCGAGAGGTCACAAACGTGGCATAGCACGGCGCAAAAATATGAAATCCTTCATTTGCGCAGGCAGACGCCACTTCAATAAGGTTCTGCTCTGCAATTCCGCACTGGATGTAGCCGTCTGGTCTGAGCTCGCGGAAGCGATCCAGGTTCAAACGACGACCATAGTCGGCAACGGCAACAGTTAGCAGCTCGTCATCCTCGGCAAGCTTACCCATTACCCAACCAAATACCTCTTTTGTATTCATACCTGCAAGCATCTGCGACTCTTCAGCCGAAATGCACGCTGGCTGCAAAGATGTGCCTAGCATGAGCATGCCTCCTCTGCAACTTTCAGATCAGACAATGCCTGTTCATAGAGGTCGTCCGTCACGCACGCGTCGTGGAACGAGACGTTATTCTCGGCAAACGAGAGTCCTTTGCCCTTGATGGTGTGCGCAATAATCGCGCGAGGCCTTAAAGTTTGCTGCTTTAATGCGTCGTACAGTGCAAGCACATCATGTCCGTCTACCTCGACAGACTCAAAACCAAACGCATCAAACTTTCTTGCAATTGAACCGGTGTCTAAAATGGACGCGCAAGGGCCGTCCAGCTGCATGCGGTTCTGGTCAACAATGACCGTGACATTGGAGAGCTGGTTGTGGCCGATAAACGCGGCACTCTCCCAAATGGAACCCTCGTCGCACTCGCCGTCGCCCAAAATACAAAAAACGCGAGAAGGGAGATCTTTTCTACGAAGGCTTAACCCCAGGCCAGCGGCATAGCCCAAGCCCATGCCAAGGCTGCCACCAGAAATTTCAAAGCCACGCTGAGGGTCTCGCAGTGGATGCTTAAAGAGTACGGCATCGGGTCCAAAGACCCCGCGGTCAATATCCTCTTGAGAGATCATTTCTGCACGTAGAAGAGCTGGGAACAAAGCCAGTGATGTGTGAGCCTTAGAGAGAATCAAGCGGTCTCTGAGTTCCCACTCGCAATCCCTGTGGCCTACCTGCATAACCTTGCTCAAAAGCACGGAGACTATGTCTGCTACAGAACACGCGCCGCCAATGTGAAATGGCGTTGAGCTGTAGCGATGTGCCAGCTCGATAATGCCTCGACGCACTGCCAGCGCCTCGTGACGCAAATCAAGTTCAAGCTGTTTGCGCTGATCAGAGTCTATTTCTGCAGAAGTCAGCGATGCACCCACGTGCTCTGACTGACGAACAGAAGAGATGTCCAGAGGTCCAATAGAGCCATCTACCTGCTCAGATACGCCAACAACACTCTGATGCGGGGCAAGCCAAGTCTGGCTCCACTCAATGCAATTGCCGTCGGACAGCTCGATTACCTGCTCAAGTACAAGCAAAGCCTCATTTGGAGAACACTGCAGGTAGTCGGCATGGTCTTTACCTGCAATTTGTGACTGATAGCGCATGCGAGAGCGCGCAATCTCTTTTTGAGATGTTCTTTCAACCGCGTCAAAGAGCGACTCATTCTCAAAGTCTGCCTCTTCAAGCTGCGGACAAACAAGCAGGTTGGACCATGATTCCTGGCACACTACAGGTCTATCCGAGACGCTCCTGACACGACGCAAAAAGAGTACGTCAGAGCCAACGGGAATCTCCAGGTGCTCGGCAACGGCTTGATCTGCAGGAACCACCTGCTTAAACAGGACTTCAGTTTGATACTCAAAGCCGCCATCTCTGAGCGCGGCCGCAAATGAAAGCACAGTATTTCCCGCCGCATGACGAACGGTGTTAGAGATAACCTGCGTTGCTCGACCCTTTTGAGTAAGCAGTAACCCCTCTTTAACCAGGGACTGAATAGCTTTTCTGATGGTTCCTCTGCTCACGCCGTACTGCGCCATAAATTCGGCCTCAGACGGAATGTACGTTCCCGCCTTCCAGTCTTCTGACAGAATTTTGACGCGCATCAAATCTGACAACTGAACATGAAGAGGTGTAGCGGACGACGAATTGAGTCCTCCTCTGACCTGGGGAGAAAATGACTCAGTAGCCGCATCTTCAGAAACTAAAACCGGAAAAACACCTGTCTCAAATGACATAGGTCCTCCGAAGTGAGTTAGAAATTAGTTATGCATACGTTAGGTACAAGACAAGTAGTATACAAGTTTCTGAAAGAGAACAGAATAGGAGTTATCTGACTTTTTATCTGTTATAACACCTCTTGAATTTGAGAGTTCTATTTGCTGATCAATAGAAAGAAAAGGCTTTTTCATAGCTTCTTCTTATGAAAAAAGCGGTTACACGATGGCAGCCGCTCTTTGGTCTCGGTTCCGTAGAATGTCAACGAGACGTATCACTGCCGATAATCTTAACATTGCACAGACCTCTGTAAAGCGAAATATCAAAACTCAACAACGCGCTCTTTGTTCTAAATTATGTCCCATTTTTGTCCCATGAGCTGAATGTCGAGTTAAGTTTTACCAGGTCAAGAGCTATGTACTCTTCGCGCTCAAAAACGACTAATACTTGAATATTTTCTAAAAATACACAGCTAAAACGCTATTTATTCTGCAACAAAAATGGTAGGGGCGGCGGGACTCGAACCCGCAAGACCGAAGTCGAGGGATTTTAAGTCCCCTGCGTCTGCCAATTCCGCCACGCCCCCGGATATGTCTAGCTATTATGCCACTACTTTTAATTCAGCGCGCGCAAAATTGGCTGCCAAATCACAGGCGACTGCTTTCCCTGGTGAACGGCAGCTGCAGTTACCACCAGGCCAAAGAGCAGGTCACTCTCGCTTACTACCAGGTGTTTGAAGCCTGAATTCTTCATCAATTCTGCAAGCAAAATAGTTCCCGCAAGCATGACAGGCGCACGTTTTGCCTGCAATCCCGTTATGTCTTCTCGCTCCTTTAGCGTTTTGCCGGCGAGAAGCCCCTCTATCTGCAACACCTCGTCAAGCGAGATGTGGTTGAGGTGCACCTTTGACGGATCGTACGGATCAAGGTGATCCCTGATGGCAATGAGACTGGTTGCGGTTCCTCCAACACCAACCAGAAGCTCAGGCGCTGCACACTGCTGTTGAGCTCGCCCAATAGCCTCAGACATCATCTGAGCTGCCATTTTGTGAGCCCCATCAATATCCTCAGCTGATGGGTGATCCGATGACAGATTAAATCGCTCGGTCAAGCGTCTGCAGCCAAGCTCAACGGACTCGACGAAGTTAATGTCAAGCTGCTGCCCTCCAAGCTGCTGCCCTGCGTACTGATCGACCGACTGAGCCTCAGACTGACCTGCACTCTGGCCTGCGCCCTGAGCTGCAGCATGTCCCACTAGCGTGCCAACAACCAGCTCAGTTGAGCCGCCGCCGCTGTCGGCAACAAGAATGCGATGATTTCCAAAATCGTGAGAGACACCCAGAAATGTGAGCGCGCCTTCAATTTCACCTGGAATAATCATGGGCTCAAGTCCCAGCGAAGCTAGACCCATTCCCAGGTCAGGAGCATTTTCTGCATCGCGAGCGGCGCTTGTGAGCGTGCAAACAACCGCCTCAGCGCCCTCTTTTCTCGCATGATCAACATAAGAAGAAACGCAACCAACGCAACGGTGGATTGCCTCAGGTAGCAGGCGCTTTGTCGTATCAACACCCTCGCCCAAGTTGACAATCTCGGTGTATTTGGCCATGCGAATGACGCGACCGTCCTCTACCTGCGCAAGCGCAAGTCGAGCAGTTACGGTTCCAATATCAATTGCAGCTAGAAGCATTAGTGTGTGCTCCCACTATCAGACTTTGAATTGTCGGCGCTGGACCCCTTAGAAGATCCGCCTTCTCCGGAGTTCTTCTGCTCGTGAGACTCTTCAGGAGCTGGCGCAGAGGTAGAATCGTCAGAGTTTGCGCTCTTAGGAGCCTCAGTATTGCCGGAATCGCCTGGTGTAAATCCAAAAACAAAGTCTCCCACCTTGATGTACCAAGGATAATCAGGGTGCTGAACGGTATTCTCGTCCTTCTTTTTATCAAGGCCCTCTACTCGTGCAGATTCCTCGTCGCCAGAAACCAAGCCCTGCTTATGAGCCTCATCTATGATGCCCTCTTTTGTCTGCAGACCCTGAACCTCGGACTCAAGACGTTTTTGATCTTCCTCGAG
>JAGZNE010000111.1:0-1898 GCA_018363825.1 Atopobium sp.
TCAAGGTTGTCCGTGCTCTTACCAACCTTGGTCTCAAGGAGGCAAAGGAGGTCGTCGAGGGTGCTCCTAAGGCAGTCCTCGAGGGCGCTAAGAAGGAGGACGCTGAGGCTGCTAAGGCTCAGCTCGAGGAGGCTGGCGCTACCGTCACCCTTAAGTAAGTCCATCCTACATTGCTTACTGGAGAGGTCAGACTTCGGTCTGGCCTCTTTTTTGTTTGCCTGGCGAGAAATCCGTGCGCTCGGGGCGCATGGAGCTGAGGTGCGTTCGCTGCAGCCTGAAAAGTGCACCAAGCTGGGACGCATTTGCTGCAGCCTGAAAAGTGCACCAAGTCTGAGTGATTTGCCGGATTTTCTCGCCATGTCTGAGCTATTTGCCTGTTTTTCTCGCCTTGTCTGAGTACTTTTGCTCAGACTTGGTGTGCATTTCAGGCTCATAAATCCTGCGTGATTGCTCTAGCTTACTGCGTGACATGCCCTAGTTTTTCTCGCGCCTGATTTCTACAAAGAATCTGTAACTTTTGCCTAAAATTGCAAAAGAATCTGTGGATTTGCCTGATTTTGCAAAAGAATCGGTGGCGCAAATACAGATTCTTTGCACTTTTCAGGCGCGTGCAGCAAAAGGTCGGCGCGTGTGGCGAGAAACCCGTGCGCTCGGAGCGCATGGAGCGCCATGCGAAGCGATGTGGCGGGGGAGCGCCGCTCACCGAAAGTGATTTCTGCCTCCGTGGACATTCTTCATAAAATCTTCACAACTAGAAAAGACGAGTTAGTCAAGGATTTACCTGCAACATAACGTTTGTGCAGTTGAAAAACATAAACGCGATAATATAGTCAAAACGTCTTAAAAAATCAAGTGTTTTTCTGTTGACGCGCATTAAAATCTTGACTAAATTACTAGGTTGCGACAATTGCCACCTTCCACCCTTTTGAAGGAGGACAACCTGGTGTCTACCGCTAAAAAGACTTCCCTCACCACGCCTCAGGCGCATACTGGACGCAGGACGTTCAGTAAGATTCCCGCAGCTATGGAGCTGCCAAATCTGATTTCTGTACAGAAGGAATCATTTGAGCGCTTTATGGGAGAGGGCCTTGCAGAGTCCTTCGCTGAGTTCTCTCCAATTGAGAACAGCGCTGGAACCATGCAGGTCACCTTTGGTGACCATCAGTTCGGCGACCCTGCCAATTCAATGGCTGAGTGTCGTGCAAAAGACATTTCATATCAAGCACCTCTTTTTGTTGACGTCCGTTTTGTCAACAAAGAGACTGGTGAGATGAAGGAGCAGCTTGTCTTCATGGGTGATTTCCCACTGATGACTGAGCGCGGTACCTTCATCATCAACGGTTCTGAGCGCGTTGTGGTTTCACAGCTCGTTCGTTCACCTGGCGTGTACTTCTCGTCAGAGATGGACAACGGTGTTCTGGTCCACAAGTCTCAGTTCATTCCTGCACGTGGTGCATGGCTTGAGTTTGAGGTTGATAAGCGCGGCCACCTGGTCGTCTCCATTGACCGCAAGCGTCGCCAGAGCGCTACCGTCTTCCTCCGTGCACTTGGCATTGCTGTTACCGATGACGAGATTCTCTCGCTCCTTGGTGATTCCGATGTTGTTCGCAACACACTTGAGCGTGACGTTGCAACCACACGTGAGGATGCTCTTATCGAGATTTATCGTCGTCAGCGTCCAGGCGAGCCACCAACTGTTGACTCTGCCCGTTCTCTGCTTGACGGCCTCTTCTTCAACGAGCAGCGCTATGACCTTGCTCGCGTTGGTCGTTACAAGATCAACAAGAAGCTTGAGGAAGAGATTCCTGCAGATGTTCGTGTCCTTACCAAAGAGGACATTGTCGCAGCTCTTCAGTACCTTCTTGCAGTGCATGCAGGTGATGAGTCTAAGCACCTTG
>JAGZNE010000112.1:0-1888 GCA_018363825.1 Atopobium sp.
CTGCGTCAACGGCAATGGATGCGAGATTCTCACTGTCATCCAGAAGCCCCTTGAGCACTCCCGTGACGGCATCCTCTATCCATTCCTTGCGCACGGGTTTCTTCGTGCACTTCTTCTCTCTCTGCTCCTTGCAGTAGTAATAATAGTGCTTGGCTCCCGTCTTACTCGTGCCATAGACGCCCTGCATGGTGCCTCCGCACTCGCCGCAGTAAAGCTTGCCTGTCAGCCAGTAGCGCGGCGCATCCTGCTCCTGAGCGGATGCCCTTTTTCTTGAGCCGTTGCGCTTGTTCTCGGCAAGCCTCCTTTGCGCCCTGTCGAACAGCTCCTTATCCACAATTTGCGGCATCCCGCCCTCGACGGTGATGCCGCTGTGGTGGTACTCGCCGATATAGGCTCTATTCTTGAGCATCTTGTTCATAGTCTTGACACCGAAGGGCGCACCGCGCGTCGTCCGGAGTCCCTTGGCGTTGAAGTCGTCGCAGATAGACTGCATCGCCTCCCCGTCAGCATAACGCGTGAACATATCCAGCACGAAAGGGGCAACAGAGTCATCCACCACGTAATGCTTCTCATCGTCCACACCATAGCCCCACACCCTGCGCCCGTTGTAGAGGGCGCGCTCGGCGTTGTAGGTCATACCCCGTCTGATATTGACGGACAGTTGCCTTGAGTAGAACTCAGCCATCCCCTCCATCATCGTCTCCATGAGCACAGACTCCGGCGAGTCGTCCGGTGTAGGCTCTGCGACGAGACAGATGCGACAGCCCGCATCGCGAATCCGCCGTTTCGCATCCGCAAGCTCGAAGCGGTCGCGTCCCAACCTGTCAGTCTTCCATAGGATAATGACGGCTGGTCTTATCGTGCCAACCTCGGAGAGCATGAGCTGGTACTGCGGGCGGTCGCTCGTCGTGCCCGATATGGCGGCGTCCTCGTACTCCTTCACGATGTTGTATCCGTGAGCCTTGGCGAACGCCTGTGCCTGCTCCCGCTGCTGGTCTATCGACGCCTCATTCTGACTATGAGAAGAGAAACGATAGTAGGCAATAGCAAGGTTATTGTCGTTCTGGACGAAATCCTTTTTCTTTGCCATTATCCCTTAGCCTCTTCTGCATTTTCCTCAATCCACTCACGCAGCATCGCTGAGATGGATTTCTCCCTCTTAGCTGCAATGATTTTCAATCTTTTCTTATCCTCTGCCGTCACGGACAGCGTCAGCTTCGTTCGCCTGACGTTTTCTGACGTCTTCTTTTCATCTTTCTTGTTCATATCAAACTCTCCTATAATACGTATGCCCGTAATTACATATCATTGTGCAATATTTTAATAGAATAAATCAACCTTTTACGTGCCTCGAAGACCGTCTGAAGACGGTTGAGATTGCTTGGGAATGACTGTTGCTCTTCTGGACTGACATATTCAGCCTTGCCAAAGATGGTCACCTATAGCAAAAAAGCGGAAATGCTTTCCTGCATTTCTTCTCATCTCTAATTCATGTGGAGTACACTGATTAAATGAGAAATTTATAAAAAAAGGAGATTCCTTATGGACAAACTAGCGAAGTGGGTTAAGTCCCACAAACCACATACGGCAGGATTGTCCATAGCAATCATAGCCGTAATCGCGCTCGCAGTTGCCGGAATAACTGGAGTATTCAGCTCAAAGCCCGCCGATACTGCGTCCAGCGAAACCACATTAACCAAAGTAACCGCAGAAGTTCCCGCTCACGCTAAAAAGACGCCAGTTAAAATCGACGTCTCCGCAGACGAAAAAGTAACCGAAGAATCCACTCCGGCTATCGTCCGCGTACAAAGCACTGACGAACGCGCTAAGCCTGTAGACTTCTACCACGCTGTAGACTCAGGCAAGAGGACCAGTACTGTCGAAGTAT
>JAGZNE010000029.1:0-16664 GCA_018363825.1 Atopobium sp.
CTCGAGGACAACGTCAAAGTTGGTCTTCTCCTCTGCCTCCTCAGCAGCGCCACCAGCTGCAGGAGCAGCAGCGACAGCTACAGGAGCAGCAGCGGAAACGCCAAAGACGTCCTCAAGCTCGTGAACGAGCTCAGAAAGCTCGAGTGCTGGCATCTCTTTAAGGGCCTCAATAATCTCATCTTTAGTGACAGCCATGTCAATTCTCCTTTTTAAACGATGCAGCCTTTGTACTGCATCTGGGCAAAAGCCCGGCTTGTATGTGTGCGTTTAAGTGCTTCTACACTCTCACGCGGTTTGCGCCAATGCGCGGGTACAACAAAACGTTGCTTATGCAGCGTTCTTCTGATCTGCGACTGCAGAAAGAGCGGTTGCGAGTCCACGAGCTGGACCAGCGCAAACCTGTGCAATACCGGTAAGTGGGCTTGCAACAACGAAGACAAGCTTTGCAATGAGCTCCTCGCGAGAAGGAAGGTCTGCGTAAGCCTTTGCCTCGTCAGCGGTAAGTGCCTGACCATCAGCGATACCACCAATGAACTCAACTTTCTTGAGCTTCTTGGCCTGATCCTTGATGACCTTAGCGGCCTCGACAGGATCATTCTCATAGAAAACGTATGCGCAGGTACCGGCGAGCATCTCGTCAATCTCTGGCATACCAGCGTTCTTAAGAGCAATCTTGACGATGTTGTTCTTATAGACCTTCATGTGAGCGCCTGCTGCGGTAAGTGCGCGGCGAAGCTCCTGAGTCTCCTTTACGGAGAGACCACGATAGTCGATAACAAACAGGCCCTTGGAATTGTCGAGAGAAGCGGAAACCTTCTCGAGCAAATCAAGTTTAGACTGAGCTGGCATGTAGTACACCTCCTTTATCATGTCTCGGGCACGAGCGCCAACAGGTGCGGCCCTCACATGAAAAGACCCCACTTTGGCAACCAAAGCGGGGTCTGGATGTACTAATCTCAAGACCACCTCGGCAGGCGGGAATTCCCATTAAGCCTTGGATTCAAGGCGCCGGCTGTCTTTGGCAGCGAACGTGCAACTACAAGACGTCTGTCTTGCGTTGGATATTGTGCAGCAAAAAACTATCCAAGTCAAGGTTGAGCGCGCAATTTCTTTCTCTTCACAAAAATTTGACGAGAAGGGCGGTCGAGCTGCTACGTACACGCTTTAAGCCGAGCGCGCCGCAAGCCGCATGCAGTGCGCGTACCCCAAGCCGAACGCGTATCGCAAGAAAAATCCGGTACCTGCAAGCAGATACCGGATTAAACGTGCTAGGTACTTCTAAGCGTAAAGCTTAGTCCTCCATGAGGTTACGAACCTTGGTTGGATCAACCTTGATGCCAGGTCCCATAGTAGAGGAAATAGCAACGGTCTTGACGTACTTACCCTTAGCGCTGGATGGCTTGACGCGAATAATCTCAGAGAGAAGTGCGCCATAGTTCTCAACAAGCTGCTGGACCTCAAAAGAAGCCTTGCCGATTGCAACGTGGCAGATACCAAAACGGTCTGCACGATACTCAACACGACCAGCCTTGAGCTCGTTAACCATCTTTGCAACATCCATGGTAACGGTGCCGAGCTTAGGGTTAGGCATAAGGCCACGAGGACCAAGAACGCGACCAAGACGACCAACCTTACCCATCATCTGAGGGGTTGCGATTGCTGCGTCAAAGTCAAGCATGCCCTTCTCGACCTCTGCGATGAGCTCGTCGCCACCGACGATGTCAGCGCCAGCTGCCTCAGCCTCGCGGGCCTTCTCGCCCTCTGCGAAGACTGCAACGCGAACGGTCTTACCAGTGCCGTGAGGCAGAGAGATAGAACCGCGAACGTTCTGGTCAGCCTTACGAGTATCGACACCAAGGCGAATTGCTACCTCAATGGTCTCGTCAAACTTAGCAGTTGCAAGCTCCTTAGACAGGGTTACTGCCTCTTTTGGGCTGTAGAGGTTTGCACCGTCTACCTTGGCAACTGCATTCTTGTAGTTCTTTCCGTGCTTAGGCATTATGTACCTCCTGTGGTTAGCGGGCGTCTGCCCTCCCACTCCTGCATCTTCCGTCCATAGTTACGCCCTCTTGGCGAGAAACCCAACTACGTGCACTAACGTCGGATGCTCTGACAAAACAACCGTCAGCCACACTAATGGCTGACGGGAGTAAACACTACTCGGCGAGGGTTACACCCATGGAACGAGCGGTACCAGCGACGATCTTCTTTGCAGCCTCAATGTCGTTTGCGTTGAGGTCAGGCATCTTGATCTCAGCAATCTTGGTGAGCTGCTCCTGGGAGAGCTGGCCAACCTTATCGCGCTGAGGAACACCGGAACCACCCTTGAGGTGAAGCTCCTTCTTGATGAGCTGAGCTGCTGGAGGAGTCTTGGTTACGAAGTCAAAGGAACGATCCTCGTAAACAGAAATCTCGACTGGGATGATGTCGCCAGCCTTGTCCTGAGTTGCAGCGTTGAATGCCTGGCAGAACTGCATAATGTTGACCTGTGCAGCACCCAGAGCTGGTCCTACTGGAGGAGCTGGGTTTGCCTGGCCTGCAGGAATCTGCAGCTTAATAAAGTTAACAACCTTCTTTGCGGGCATGTTAAGCCTCCTGTTTGAATACGTTTGAGTCTATTCTCGCGCACTCCCGAGAAGCAATCCACAAGGGACGAGAAGTGCGGGATAAGCCGTTAGTTACTAGTCTATCAGGGAAATCTGATCCATGGTGAGCTCAACCGGAGTCTCGCGACCAAAGATGGTGAGCATAACCTTGATCTTGCCGGACTCTGCGTTGACCTCAGAAACAGTTCCGTCGAAGTCAGCGAGAGGACCAGAAAGAACGTGAATTGCCTGACCGACCTCAATATTGGTTGCTGTACGCTTAGGTACAGGGCCACCCGTCTTCATACCGCCGCGGCGCATGATCTTATCGAACTCATCACGACGCAGAGGAACTGGCTTGCCGTCAATGCCAACAAAACCAGTTACGCCTGGGGTGTTGCGAACAACAGCCCAAGTATTGTCATCCAGCTCCATGCGAACAAGAACGTAACCTGGGAAAACCTTGGACTCTTTGGTCTCGCGCTTGCCGCCGTCCTTGACCTCAGTAACTTCCTCAGTAGGAATCTGAATATCAACAACAGCACGCTCAAGGCCATAGGTCTCAATACGGTGCTCAAGGTCTGTCTTTACCTTGTTCTCATAACCTGAATAGGTGTGAACTACATACCAGCGCTTAGCCATTGATTATCCCCTCAGTCCAGTAAAGGCGACGAGACCAGCAACAATGCCAGTATCAACCAGCCAAGTTACCAAGCCAAAGAAAATGATTGTTGCAATTACGGCTACAGAGAAACCAGCAAGCTCAGAGCTTGAAGGCCACACAACGCGGTGCATTTCTGTACGAACGCCTGCAAAATAAGCACCCAGGCGGCCAAAGAAGCCAGGGTTAGCGTTACGCTGAATGGACTTCTCCTGCTTCTTTGCCTCGACCTTAGTGGCCTTAGCAGAAGCTTCAGGAGTAGCTTCAGCCTGAAGGGCCTCACGCTGGGCGCGCTCTTCTGCGCGAGCCTTACGTGCGCTCCTCTTATTGCGCTCCTTATTTGCCATCCTACGCTCCCTTGGATGTTATACCTACATACAAACCGGCCAACCCTTATGGGAAGGCCGGTGAAGTTATCTGGCAGGCCAGGAAGGACTCGAACCCTCAACAAACGGTTTTGGAGACCGCCGCTCTACCATTGGAGCTACTGGCCTAGAACGAACCCACCTAGCCTAGCGGGTCTCGCGATGTACCGTGTGCTTGTGGCACCATGGGCAGTACTTCTTCAACTCCATACGATCTGGGTTGTTGGACTTATTCTTGTCCGTAGTGTAATTACGACGCTTGCACTCAGTGCAGGCGAGAGTAACGAGTGTACGCATTGATCCTCCTGAACACGGTCACGAGATGTATTCTCGAAATGTGACGCAGTTGCTTAGGTTAGCACCCACTACCCAGAGATGTCAATACTTTTCTCTAATTACTCTAGGCGTTCACATATTTTTTCTCGACAAAAAACCCGGCGCGCAAAAAGCACGCCGGGCAAGTTAGCAACTTTAAAAGAAGTTACTCGATGACGGTGGAAACACGGCCATCGCCGACGGTGTGGCCACCCTCGCGGATAGCGAACTTCAGACCCTGCTCAAGAGCGATTGGGTGAATGAGCTCGCAACCAACGGTGATGTGGTCACCAGGCATAGCCATCTCTACCTTGCCACCGTTTGCATCGGTGAGCTCGTAGATGTCGCCGGTTACGTCAGTTGTACGGAAGTAGAACTGTGGACGGTAACCAGAGAAGAATGGGGTGTGACGGCCGCCCTCTTCCTTAGTAAGAACGTAAACCTCACCGGTGAACTTCTTGTGTGGAGTAACGGTACCAGGCTTGCAGAGAACCTGACCGCGCTCGATGTCCTCGCGCTTAACACCACGAAGAAGAATACCAACGTTGTCGCCAGCCTCGCAGAAGTCCATGGTCTTACGGAACATCTCAATGCCGGTAGCAACAGAGTTCTGAGTTGGCTTAATACCAACGATCTCGACTGGATCGTTGAGCTTGAGCTCACCACGCTCAACACGGCCGGTAGCAACGGTACCACGACCAGAAATGGTCATGACGTCCTCGATTGCCATCAGGAATGGCTTCTCGTTGTCACGAGCTGGTGTTGGGATGTAGGAGTCAACAGTGTGCATGAGCTCACGGATGGACTCAACCCACTTCTCCTCGCCGTTAAGAGCGCCGAGAGCGGAACCACGGATGATTGGAAGGTCATCGCCTGGGAAGTCGTACTCGGAGAGAAGGTCACGGGTCTCCATCTCGACGAGGTCGATGAGCTCGTCATCGTCGACCATGTCGCACTTGTTCAGGAAGACGACGATGTAAGGAACGCCGACCTGACGTGCAAGAAGGATGTGCTCACGAGTCTGAGCCATAGGACCATCGGTTGCAGCAATAACGAGGATTGCGCCGTCCATCTGAGCTGCACCAGAAATCATGTTCTTGATGTAGTCTGCGTGGCCAGGGCAGTCGACGTGAGCGTAATGGCGCTCCCAAGTCTCGTACTCAACGTGAGCAACGGAAATGGTAATACCACGCTGACGCTCCTCTGGAGCCTTATCGATGTTCTCGAAGGCGGTATAGTCTGCCTTGCAGCCCTCGGTCTCAGAGAGAACCTTGGTGATTGCTGCGGTAAGGGTAGTCTTACCGTGGTCGACGTGACCAATGGTACCGATGTTTACGTGTGGCTTTGTGCGGTCAAACTTTTCCTTGGCCATTGCCAATCCTCCTTCTGGAACTAACCCTCGGGCTAGACCGTGGTGAAAAAACGTCTGTTTATACTCAACGGCGCAAATGTCTAGGACATGTACGCCGTAAAGAGTCTGGTACCGGCGACTGGATTCGAACCAGTGACGTCACGGGTATGAGCCGTGTGCTCTAACCAGCTGAGCTACGCCGGCATAAATGCCGCTTGAAACATGGAGCCCGCGACCGGATTTGAACCGGTGACCTCTTCGTTACCAACGAAGTGCTCTACCTACTGAGCTACACGGGCGTGGTGGGGATACTTGGACTCGAACCAAGGAACCAATAAGGAGCGGATTTACAGTCCGCCGCAGTTGCCGCTGTGCCATATCCCCAAATGCCGTTTTCAAGCACTCTTGAAGTAATCAATACGCTGTACCTTGTGGTTTAACGTACGCAGAAAGTCTTGTTGAACTTCTGTATTACCTCGTAAGCGGGAAAATATTACGATTGAATAATAATCTTGTCAACGTAATCCACCCAACCGGGCGTATCTTATCAAATTTTTTCCACAATTACAAGCGGTTTTCTCGACAAACGGACACGGGCTTTAGCGGTTGTCTATAGGAGCCATACGCGATACGTCGCGAATGCCCCAAAATTTGCACGAAAAAAGCCAGGCAATGCCTGGCTGAAAATTCAAGTGGTGCCGCCACCAGGCTTCGAACCCGGGACCTACTGATTACAAGTCAGTTGCTCTACCAGCTGAGCTATAGCGGCATCAAGTGCAGAGGATATTCTATAGACTTTTCTGGCTTTGGTCTAGTCTCATTTTTCGAGAAATTTTTCTCCACAAACTGGTCGATGCAGCATGTCGGAGCACTTCCCTTTTGTGAGGGTGAACTTGGTACAAATGCGCTGCCCATCAAGTCTGGCCAGCCTGAAAACCGCATCATGTCTGAGTAAAACAGCTCAGACATGGCGAGAAAAACCGGCAAATTACTCAGACTTGGTGAACTTTTCCGGCAAATCATTCAGATATGGCGAGAAAATCAGGCTCCTTGAAAGCGTCCATGACACCACACCCAGATCTAAAGCTACGTCACGAAAGACCCGCCTGAAAAATGCAAAGAATCTGTATTTGAGCCACCGATTCTTTAACAAAATCAGGCAAATCCACCGATTCTTTGACGTTTTCAGGCAAAATTTACAGATTCTTTGCAGAAATCAGGCGCGCTGATTGCGCCCAGGCGCGTCAGGCGCATTGGCGCGTCAGTCAAATTGGCATGTTGAGTACGTGAGACGCTGACCTGGCTACCTATTTGCCCAGGAGCTTCCAGAGTTTCTCGCGCTGTTCTGGAGAAATACGGTCTTCAAGCGTCATGCGTGTACTGACCTGATCGCGACGCATCTCTTCGACAACGTTGTCTGCCTGGGAAATCTCGTGGACCAGAGATGCGCTTGCAATGCGCGTGACCTCGCCGGGGCCAAAGCCGGCCGTGGCGCGAATGTCTCTGTCCGACGTAACCAGAAATACCTTGCGACCAGCCTCTCGAGCGTCCGTGACCAGGCGCTCGATGACGCTATCTGCAGACTCCCCCGTCTCGGAAAAAACCAGCTGCACGCCAGCGTGGGTGCGCTCCGGGCGCTCGTCGTTTACGTTTCCCTTGCCGTCGAACACAATAACGGCCTCGTAGGTGCCCTGCGCAAACGTGGCAACGTCAGAAATGAGCGACAAACGGGCGCGATAAAACGGATCGGTGTTGAGGTGATAGGCTCTCTCAGCAGCGGTTTCTTGTGCAGAAGCGCTACGCTCATCCAGCAACGCCTCATAGCGAGGAGTTGCCAACATGACGTTATAGCCATCGACTACAAGCAGCGATTTTTTCTGAGCCATACCTTACGCTTCCTGGGCCTATGCGTCCTGGACTTACACTACCTGGACTTACGCTTCCTGGGTCCTGCGGAGCCACTCGTAACACATAACCGTTGTTGCCTGAGCAACATTCAGGGATTCTACCTGGCCAAACTGAGGAAGCTTGCACGTAAAATCGCACTTCTCAAGCATAAGACGAGAAATTCCTGAGCCTTCAGAACCCATAACAAGTGCGAGGCGACCTCCCATAGGCGCCTCCCACACGGACTGAGTAGCGTGCTCGGTGGAGCCACACGTCCAAAAACCTGCGGCTTTGAGCTCTTCAAGAGCGCGCGGTAGATTAGAAACCTGAGCGATTGGCAGGTGAAGCACGGCTCCTGCGGAAGTCTTGTATGCTCCAACGCCAACTCGGGCAGCGCGAGCGTTTGCAATAACAACGCCGGCTGCGCCAACTACCTCGGCACTTCTTACGATTGCGCCAAAGTTTCCCTCGTCAGTAACGTGATCCAAGACCACAACCAACGCGTTTTCAGAACCGGCGCGCTGAATGATTTCAGAGAGGTCGGCGTAGGCAAAAGGCTGTGTACGGACAATAACGCCCTGGTGAGCGCCGTGGCTTGAAAGTGAGTCAAGCACGGGCTTTGCAACACGCTCGACAGGAATACCCTCCTGCTCAAGCTGACGTGCAAGAGCCTCAATCTCCTGGTCCTTCTGCCCACTTGCGGCTTGTACCAGCGCATTCTTCAAAGGAATACCAACGGTCAGCGCCTCTGCTACTGCGCGACGACCCTCGATAAGATCGGTTGCAGGCTTCTTGTTACCGGGACGTCCAGCGCCGACACCTCGCTGTCCACCAGCGCCTCGTTGACCGCGAGTGCCCTGAGCTGCGCGTACGCCCTGTGCAGAGCGACCACCTTTTGAGCCCTGGCCATTCTTGGCGCCGAAATAACCGCCCCAGTCGGCAGCCTTCTTGGAGCCGCGACCTGCAGCCCCACCGCGACCTGTGCCGCTGCGACCTGCAGCCCCACCGCGACCTGCAGCGCCACCGCGACCAGTGGAGCCACCGCGGCCAGTAGCGCCCTCGGAACGAGTGTTTTTAGAGGTAGAACGCTGATTTCTTGCCATAGTTAGTCTGCCTTACGCTTTAGTCGAGCGCCAGCGGCGGTATCTTCAATCAAAAGTCCAAGCTCAGCAATACCGTCTCTAATTTGATCAGCAACTGCCCAGTTCTTCTGGGAGCGAGCCTCCTGACGAGCAGCAAGCAAAGACTCTGCAGCCTCGTCGGCTGACGCGCCCTCATAGCCTGCTACCTGGGATGCAAGCGCCACAAGCTCTTCTGGTAAATCAGAGGTAGACGCCGCCTGAGTCAAATCGATTCCCAAAGCTCCTGTGAGCTCGCACAACATATCTGATGCACGGAGAACAGGACTTGCGCCAACGTTCTGGCCAACCTCTGCAAGATAGGTATTTGCAGCAGTTACCAGAGCAAAGATAGCAGCGAGTGCTCCTGCGGTGTTGAAATCATCATCCATCTGAGCGTCAAACTCGCTCTGAGCTGTATTGATTGCCTCAGCAAGCGTGCTATCAGCGTCGGAAAGTTCGTGCTGAGCAGAAGACTGCTTGAAAGCCCAGCGGAGATTTGCAACGCAGGTCTTCATGCGCTCAAGCGTACCAACAGTGCCCTCAAGTCGCTCAAACGAGAAATCAAGTGGTGCACGATAGTGCGTCTGAAGCATCAAAAGTCTTACTGCATCTGCAGGGTACTTGTCCAAAACTTCCTTGAGTGTGTAGAAGTTGCCCAAAGACTTGGACATCTTCTCGCCATCAACGCGAAGCATTCCGGTGTGCATCCAATAATTGGCGAGAGGAGCATGCCAGGCGCAAGATGCCTGCGCGGTCTCGTTCTCATGATGAGGGAATACCAGGTCAGAGCCACCACCGTGAATGTCAATTGGAGTACCCAGGTAGCGATGAATCATGGCGCAGCACTCACTGTGCCAACCTGGACGACCTTCTCCCCAAGGGCTTGGCCAGCTAGGCTCACCAGGCTTTGCAGCCTTCCAGAGTGCAAAGTCAAATGGATCGCGTTTCTCGTCATTAACCTCAACGCGCTCACCTGCGCGAAGCTGATCAAGATCTCTGCCAGAAAGCACGCCATAGCCGGGGTCAGAACGGACCGAGAAGTACACGTCGCCCGAAGGCACCGCGTAAGCGTGACCCTGCTCAATCAAAGATTGAATCATCTGAAGCATGGCTTCAATCTCATGCGTTGCGCGAGGACGAATATCCGGATCTAGAATATTGAAACGGTGCATCTGCTCGATAAACGCCTGAGAAAACTCTTCAGAAACCTCTTGAGCAGTCCTTCCCTGCTCAATGGCACGCTGAATAATCTTGTCGTCAACGTCAGTCAGATTCTGAGCAAAGGTGACCTCATAACCCTTGTGCATCAGATAACGGCGAATAACGTCAAACGAGAGGAAGGTGCGGGCGTTTCCGATGTGAATCTGATCGTAAACTGTAGGACCGCACACGTACATGCGGATTTTGCCCTCGTCGATTGGCTTGAACTCTTCTTTTTTATGCGTCTGAGTGTTGTAGACAAGCATGCATACTCCTCGCAACCATTGTGTATTGGTGTAAGTATAAACGGTTTGTGGAAAACCTTTGAGTTCCATGCGTAACACAGCAAAAAATAAATTGTGTCGTATGGGTTTTGTCACACACTCGCTTTTCCATTATATCACTCGAATATTTCAAAAATCGAACTTTCGGTGAATTATAATATTTTTAATTTAATAATTTATGTTAATTATTAGAATATAAGCTATTTAACTGGTTGTTTAAAAAAATATCTACTTTTCTATCCACTACCATTCATCGAAAAAAAGGTTTTTCTCTTATTAAAACTTCTACATTATTCACAACGTGTTAGCTAGCACAAATTACAACAACTTGTAAGGAGACAACTATGAAATGGATTATCAAACCATCAAAGCAGGCTACAACAATTACCGGCTGTGGAATTTTCTTCGACATTTGTGGAGTAAGATACAACGTCTAATCTAATTGCTGCTGGAGAGATTTTCTCTCCAGCAGCTAGAATCGCAGGTGAATGGATATGGCTAACAGATATAATTCCTTTAAATTTTCAAAATACAATTCCTTCGTTGAACATGATGATAATTTATATATCTACAATTCATTCACTGGTGGATTGTTAGAAGTTGACAAAACTTTGAAAGATTATTTCAAAGCAAAAAAATTCGACAATCAATTATCAAGTTCGATTAAAGCGTTATCCGATGAAACATCGGATAATCTACTGTCAGGCGGAATTCTAGTAGACAGCTCTATTGACGAAACAGAAGCACTTATCTGTTCATCCCAAATACATCGATTTGCAACAGATAATCTAACTTTAACAATTGCTCCTACCACTTATTGTAACTTTAGGTGTCCTTACTGTTTTGAAAATATTAGAAATCAAACATCAATGTCAGAAGAAACGATTGCCCAAATACCTCGATTTATTAAAAGTAACTTCCCTGATTTGAAGGCACTTCAAATTGTTTGGTATGGCGGAGAACCACTACTCGAGTTAGATAAAATTTCATTATTGACCAGCAAGCTAATAAATAATGATTATTACTTGCAACCAGCTTCAATAGTAACGAATGGATATCTGCTAAACAAACAAATTGCACACAAACTTGTTGACCTAGGTATTAACAACGCTCAAGTCACAATTGACGGTTCAAGAAATGATCATAATTTACGCAGAATTCCAGCGAATGGCTCACCAACTTTTGACCGTATACTTAAAAATATTCAGTCTTGTTCTAATTTGCTCAACATTACAATTAGAATCAATGCCGATAAGACTAATGTTAAGCATGCGGATGAGTTATTGGAAGACCTTGAAAAAGCTGGTTTAAAAGATGTCGTTTCAATAAGTTTATCGCCAGTAACTGATTACACTGAAAAGAATAATGATTTGGGAGTATGTTTTTCATCTTCCCAATTTGCTGATGAAGAGTACATCTTCTATAAAAAGGCGGTACAAAAAGGATTTGATGTCGTAGGTAGTCTATTGCGTCAAAGGCAAATTTGTGGAGCAATTTCCTACAACTCTTATGTAATTGACCCTCATGGTGATCTTTATAAATGTTGGGATTCAATAGGAAATATAGATGAGAAAGTGGGAACCATCTATGATTCCATACAGCTAAATACCAATCTTTGCAAATGGCTTACATACAATCCGTATAAGAAAAATTGTATTAACTGTAAAGTCCTTCCCATGTGTAATGGTGGTTGCCCAAATCAATTCATCCAAACGGGAAGACTTGGGTGTTGTAGCAGTTTTTATAATCTCAACAAAAAACTAGAGTTGATTTCCTATGTGCTTAATAATAATGAAGGTGATTCGAATGAGTAAGTTTTTTAACATTATCCACTACTGTATATCTACCATTCTGGATAAAGGCAGTCTTGCGATTTTTCTCTTTCTGTCATTCTTTGTCACAGCGCTTATGGTGATCCAACCTCTTCTTGTTGGATTTGTAATTAATCTTTTTATTTCAGGAACAACTTGGAGCGAGATACTTTTCTATTGCGCCGTAGTTGCCGCACTAGGAATCCTTATTGCCGGCTGTTCCTATCTTGCTAAAACACGCTATTGTCAGTTACAAATTGATTCTTCGTTTACTATTGAGCGACAGCTGATTGACAAGATTCAACATGCAGATTCATCATTTTTCTCGTCATATGATTCTGGACATTACCGCCAGACAGTAAATAACGATTCTAATGACGTTTCGATTTTTATACTTACACAATGTGTGAGCTTTGTAACAACTATGGTCTCTGTCTTAGGCACACTGGCAATTATTTTATATTTGAACCCATTAACCGCCCTTGTAACGGTTGTTCTGTTGCTAGTGAGTTTTATTATCTATAAGCAAATCCAAGCTTCGGCCTATAAAAGATACAAAGAATCTAAAGAACTGCGGTCCCAGTATGGATCTATTGAGCTCTCCCAATTCACAGACGTAGATTTTATCAGGCGTCATTCTCTCTTTGAGCGTTTCTTTAATCAGCACTATGCCGTCAATCAAAAAGTTCGTAGTGCCATTCATGAGCAGTACAAACTGGAATTTGGCGTACAGGAATTAAACAATGCTGTAATTGCTGTATTCCAAGCTATTGTCTTTATTACCTGTGCATATCAAATTTTTCTTGGAGCACTGCAGCCTGGCTATATTGCAACCATTTCAAGCTATTTTGTATCGCTTTTGGGCTCTATTACGCTTCTTATGGAATTTGGCATGGCTTATCAGAGCATTACGGTAAGTCTTAATCGAATTGAGCAGATTCTTGAGGTACCTCAAGAATCCGTTGGTAACATCATTCCATCAGAGAACGTCAATCAAATTACCTGCACAAATGTATCTTTCTCTTATCCGCATACAAATAAAGTACTGATGAACAACTTGTCTTGTAGTTTTGCAAAAGGAAATATATACGCCATTACCGGTGGAAACGGAACAGGCAAATCTACATTCCTGAAACTCATTAACGGAGAGTGGTCTTCTCACCTATCAGGCACTATTGCTATTAATGAGGATTTGCTCACTCAAATTAATCAGTATGAACTCCGAAAAAATACTCTTGGATTTACCGAACAAGAGCCAAGCATTGTTGACGATACAGTAAGAAATAATCTGACCTTACTCTGCAAAAACCAACCAACAGATGAAGAGATAATCAGCTATATCAAGCTGTTCAATTTGGAAAAATTGCTGCTTGGTGACGATCAAAATCTTGACGTTCGCCTGGGTGAACGAAGCTCTGCTATCTCTGGTGGAGAAAAACAAAAGATTGCAATTATCCGCATGATGCTTATGAATCCAAGTGTTATGTTGCTTGACGAGCCAACTTCTGCATTAGATCAGAACAGTGTTGATGTCCTTCTTAATCTTCTCAAGAAGGTCAAGCAGGACCACATAATACTTCTCATATCTCATGATCCTAAAGTGGTGGAGGCAGCCGACCATATCGTAGAGCTGTAATTTATTGCGCAGTGCGTCCCAGCAGTACAACTGCCCAGGCAGCAATGCCTTCTTGAGTGCCCACAAAGCCAAGACCTTCGGTAGTGGTAGCTTTTACGCCAACTTTATCTGGCGAAACACCCATGACCTCAGCCATGCGGTTTCTCATAGCATCGCGATGAGGAAGCAACTTAGGCGCCTGAGCTGCAACGGTGCAATCACAATCCAGAAGCTCAAAGCCCTCATTACGAACAAGCTGCATAACATGGGACAGAAGCACCATAGAATCAGCGCCCTCATAAGCAGGGTCTGTATCAGGGAAAAGCTGGCCAATGTCGCCTGCGCGCATAGCTCCTAGCAGGGCATCCATAAGAGCATGAGTCAAAACATCAGCATCGGAGTGGCCGAGAAGACCTTTGATGTGCTCAATTTTGATGCCACCTAAGATAAGATCTCTGCCCTCTACCAGGCGATGAACATCGTATCCGTGGCCAATTTTAAGCTCTGGCATGCTCACTCTACAGCCCCACTTCCGGTTGCGCCTTCTACCAGGCGACGGCTGAGCGTAGCCTCAACAATTGCAAGGTCAGACGGGTACGTGACCTTCACGTTTTCTCGTTGCGACTCAACGCACAGCACCGTAAGACCAAGTCGCTCAACTAGAGACGAGTCATCGGTTCCCTGGTAACCCTCCTGACGAGCTACTTCGTGAGCTTCAAGGAGCGTGCGCGTCTTGAAGACCTGAGGGGTCTGAGCAGCCCAGAACGTTGAGCGGTCAGGTGTATCTACGATGGTTGCGCCATCTACGCGCTTCAGCGTATCAGTTGCGCGATGAGCCAAAATTGCTCCCGCAATCTTAGGAGACTTGCGAACCGTGCCAATGACCTGCTCGATTGTCTCCACCTCAATGAGCGGACGAACCGCGTCATGAACAGAAACAAAATCATATCCAGCAGGCACTACCTGGAGCGCGTTGTAAACCGATTCCTGCCTGGTAGCACCAGACGTTGCAAAGTGAACGGGTTTGTGGAGTACAAGCTTACCCAAAACACCCTCTTGAACTGCAGCGCGTTTCTCGTCAGAGCAAGCAATCACAATGTGAGCCACGCTGGGTGCATGATCAAACGCAAGGATTGACCAGCTCATCAGTGGAAGTCCGCAAACAGAAATAAACTGCTTGCCGTCAGGATACCCAAAGCGCTCGCCAATGCCGCCGGCCACAATGACGGCAACGGTATCGGCTTTTGCTCCATGTGTAGAAAGGCGAGAAGGACGTGGCTTTGACACGACCTTTGCACAGGTGCTGCTTGCAGCCATTATTCCGACTTACCCCACATTCTGCGGAGACTGTTAGCAAGTGCACCGGGGTTCTCGACACCCAGAGATTTGAGGCTGGATGTATCGTTTTCTGCAACGTGGAGCAGCTGCTGCAAGTTGTCGTAAGCGTCAACAATTCTGGCCGCAATCTCATCGTTGACCACATGAACGCGGGAAAGCGTGCGCAGGCCCAGAGGCTCCATGGACGCATCTTCTCCGCGGCCATCGGAGTAGCCAAGAATCTGGCCAACACTTTCTGCGGAGCGTAGCTCGGTGTTAGCCGTCTCGTGGAAGCGGCGGCGAATGGCGCGCGCCTCTTCGGCGGAAGAATCTACAGCGTAATCGCGAATCATCAGGTTATAAGCCTCGTCGATACCGCCTAGATACTCCTCGCGCTGCATAGCGGTGGTTTTTCCCTCGCTACCTAGCTCCAAAAGACAAGAATCAAGCTGGTCAGCGGCACTCAAAAGAACCTCAAAGAGGTAGAAAATACCTGCTACATCGCCCAGGGTAACGTAATTATCAAGTTCTAGAGCGGTCAAGCGCAGAAGCGCGCGATCAAGCTGCTGGCGTGTATTTTGCATAGCAACCGAAAGCTGATTGACGGTAGACATAATGGCTGGTACCGACTTTAGCGGAATAACGTGGCCATCAACGTAGACCGTAATCAACGAACGGCGAGAAGACACAGCAATCACAATTGACTTGGTGAGCAAGCTCATGCGAGCGGCAGTACGGTGGCGAGTGCCTGTTTCTGCAGTTGGAAGCGTTGCATCAGGATTGAGGTGGAAGTTGGCACGCAGAATTCTGGTGAGGTCTTTGTCCACCACTACAGCGCCGTCCATCTTGCAGAGCTCAAACAGTCGGTTTGCCGTGAAGGAAACATCAAGTTTGAAACCATCTCCGCCCGCAGCAAGAACGTTTTCTGTATCTCCCACGCAAATGAGGGCGCCCAGGCGACCAGCGATAATCATGTCCAGTGCAACGCGAAGCGCTGTACCAGGGGCAGTCATCTTCAGAGCGGTGGCAATACGGTCCTCGTTTTCTGTTGCGCTTGGATCAAGTTGCGTTGGCTCCATGGCTCTCCCTCAATTACTTGCAGCTTACAGGCTGCGTTTTGCGATCTGGTACGTTTACGGCTTCAATTTGTTTCAACATTTCAAGTATACGGTTTTGTTGCCGGTGCGTGTAGTGACGGTTTGGAGAAGACGGGTTTCTCGCCGGGCGACTGGGTGAGCTGCTCGACGGGTGTCTCGCCAAGAGCTTCTGCCAAGAGAGCTGTACGTTTTAGCTGCGATACAAAAAGACCCGAGGCAGAACCTCGGGTCGGAACTTGCTTACTCAGCGGAGGACATCAGGTCGGACGAGCCGCCTGCGCTACCCTGTGGCAGCGAGGATGGACCCATGCTGACATCCATCTGGTCAAGCTGCGCCATGGTCTCTTTCTTGCGAGGCTCGGGGATGACGCCCGTAGTTTTGGTGAACACAAGCTTCTTGCCCTCAGTATCAACATCAACAGCAACAATATCGCCTGCGGTCCACTGACCAGAGAGAAGCTCTTCGGACAGTGGGTCTTCAATCATCGACTGAATGGTGCGGCGCAGTGGACGAGCGCCGTAGACAGGATCGGTGCCGTCTTTGGCAATCAGATCCTTTGCGGCCTCGGTGAGCTCAATGGACATGCCGTTGGCAATCAGGCGATCGCGCAGCTCAAGAACCATAAGGTCAACAATGCCACGAAGTTGCTCGGTAGAGAGTGACTTGAAGACAACAATCTCGTCCACGCGGTTCAAGAACTCTGGGCGGAATCCACGCTTGAGCTCAGACATAACGCGGCTGGTAATCTCTTTGTCGGAGAGACCCTTAGAACCCTCTGACGAGAAGCCCATGGTGTTGGTGCGGGCAATCTCGCGAGCGCCAATGTTGGAGGTCATGATGACAACCGTGTTAGAGAAGTCCACGTGACGGCCTTGACCGTCAGTCAAGCGACCCTCGTCCAGAATCTGCAGCAAGATATTGAAGACGTCTGGATGAGCCTTCTCAATCTCATCAAAGAGCAGGACAGAGTATGGACGACGGCGGACGGCTTTGGTGAGCTCGCCGCCCTCATCGTAGCCTACGTATCCTGGAGGAGCACCAACCAGCTTAGCTA
>JAGZNE010000030.1:0-15908 GCA_018363825.1 Atopobium sp.
GCTAGAAAATGAATAGCGTCATATAAAAGATTTAACTATAGGTAAATTCCGCACCTAAGGAACACACTTAAGTCAGATATTCTGCTCAATTGCGGGCATATTACACTTCTAAGTCAGATATTCTGCACGTTTGAGGTATTTTCAGCGTAATGTATACGTCTTTTTGACAGATTATCTGACTTAAGTGTGTTTTGAACTGCCTCCTATTCCTGGTGTCCAAGAAATGGGAGGCAGCTCATACGCTGGCTCTCTTTTTGGGTTTCTCGCCATTTTGCTTTACCATAGCAACATAAGGAGATGATGCGACATGAATAAAGCGGCTCAAATTATTAAGAACCTTTCACAGGGCTTTCTAATCTCGGGTATTTTAAGCGCTCTCATGGGTGCATACTACCTGTTTGCTAAGGCTGGACTTCCTCTGCAAGATCCTCCGCTAGCGCTTAAAATTCAATATGAAATTAACTTTGGCGTTGGCGAGAAAATGCTTATGTTGGGCTTAACCTGCCTGTTTATCGGCTGCATTGGCTATACCGTTGCGTGGATTTGCTCCAAGACAGAGAAAGTTCAAGAGCCAAGTAAGTATCAGGCGGGCAGACCTTCTCGCCCTAACGAGGCAAACTGAGGCACGATAGGCTGAATTCATGTTCATCAGCAGCAGATGCGGGACAAATACAAAAATTTGAACTATTTTTAAAATAGTATTGTCCATACAAACTATACTATTCATCAGCCAAATTCACTTTTTATGTGAATACTAATTTCTCTTAAGTTTTGACTATCAATTTGTAAGAAAATGTATCTGTAATATGCACATCTTTTTGAGGGGCCATCATGAAAAAAGGTTTTCTTAAGAGAATCTCAGTCTTTCTCACCATGGTTGTGGCATGCCTGTTTATGTCTATTAACACAGCTCAGGCACTTGATCGCCAGAAAGACGATAGTGATCTTACCCAGATCAACATTTACCAGTTCACACTGACCAGAGACAACATGACTGTTCTCTCGCAAGGAACTGGCGTTAAGCGCATAGAGATTCCTGCTTCTGATACAGGCAGACTGCCCTCAACAGCTTTTGTTGTTCAGCCAACTAAAGACGGTTCCAACCAGCAGTATAACCAGCCTCTCTCGCTGAAGTTCTCTAACGCTGGCACCGTTGACGGCAAGTCCGTTGACGTTTATGTCACCATTAACTCGCTGGACCTTACCCTTAAGAACGCCAATGCAGATTACAACAACCCTAATAAGACTGATGTTGCATTTTTGACCGTTGATGAGAACTGGGGAACTAAGTCCTTCCAGATTATGGACTACATTGACGTGAATCACCCAAGCTATACTGCTGATATGTTCAGGTCCTACGCAATCAACGCAAACGTAACAGTAGAGCTTAAGTACACCGATGGCACTCCTTGTAATCTCAAGCTTGTTATGCAGCCAAGTGATATTGACGTTGTCGGCGACACTGGCGCAAATGAGACCTTCTCGCTTATTAACGCCAATAGCACCATCGATAGCATTGTTATGAACAACAGGAACATTCTTGTTGAGACCACAAGTGGTAATAAGATTACCTGGAATCCTGTTCGTGGAACTTCTGGTCCTGACCAGGAGAAGAACCTTGCAGGTTTTGCTGTTAAGTCCAAGTCAAACAGCATGACGTTTGAGTCCACCAGCGCGGCTACCAGCGGCAGCCTTTTTGGTGTATACACCGAGGCAATTACTCCAGCTCCAGTAAAGGCCGTTGATCCAGAGCAGGCTCCTGCTAAGGCCGGAGAAACCATCACCTACACCGGCACCTTTACGCTGCCAAAGCAGGGCATTGATACCATCGGCAAGATTAAGTCGATGAGCATGGTTGACACCTTTGACGAGCGCCTTGATTTCCAGAGCCTTACCGTAAGCTTTGACGGCCAGACCCTCACTGAGGGCACCGATTACACTGTTGCTGTTGACGGCCAGAAGGTTACGGTCAACATCAAGGATCACCTACTCACTAAGGCAAATGGCGGCAAGAAGTTTGTTATCACCTACAAGACTGTTACCAACAGCAAGGTAGAGACTGATGGCTCCAACATTGATAACGAGCTTACACAGGTTGTCGACGGAAACGTTGCTCACTCCAATAAGGTAACCACTGAGCTTCTGTACGAGAAGACCCACGAGTTTGTAAGCGGCACTCCTAACAGGGAGCTTCCTCAGGAGGTCCTGGACCTGCTTCCTGGTAAGCAGACTAGAATTCCTAACGGAACCACCGTTACCCCTGATCAGCCTCTTGGTGGTGTTACTCGCGTAGAGACTCCAGATGGAACGTGGGTGTTTATCGGTTACGATCACGATTCCGAGGTCATTGACCACAAAAACGCTCACTTTATTGGCGTTTGGGTAGTTCTGCCTCAGCCAAAGAAGGATGTCCTGGACGGTCAGGGCAACTCCATCGATGGCAACAAGGTAACTGCTGGTCAGGTGCTTACGTACTCCGTAACTTACACCAACACCACCAACACTGCTCGCGATGTCACCATCACCGATGTCATCCCAGAGCACACGACCTACGTTGATGGCTCCGCTGATAACGGGGGCACCTACGACCCAGCTACGCGTACTGTAACCTGGACACAGAACGTTGCTTCGGGCGACACACTCACCGTTACCTTCCAGGTCAAGGTCAACAAGGGCGAGAAGGACGTTACGGTTGTAAACACTGCCCACGTCAGCGATGGTCTTATCGACACAGACACCAATACCACCACCAACCCTGTTGTCCCTAAGCCTCGCAAGTCCCGCACTCCTTATACCGGCGACGATGCATTGCAGAACACGTTTATGTTTGCTATTGCAGGCGGCGCAGCAGTTCTCTTTGCGCTGGGCACGCTCAAGCTTCACGCAGCTAGAAACTAAGCTGTGACAAGGTTGACGCTCGCAGGCATGGTGCGTGGAAGCCACAGATTTAGCGCACGGTAACTTCAAGCCGCTCTCATTTTGAGAGCGGCTTTTTGTGTAGGCGCTCGTGGGCGTACACGCTTGTGAGCGTGTACGATCGCGTTCGTGCTCGGGGTCGCGCAAAGCGCCGTTCAAGCGCAAGAACGGTATCCGAAGCGCAAAGAATGCACTTCACACACCAGTTAGTGCATTTGAGTGATACGAAGTCCCACACAAGAGATGCAACCGTTATTCTAAAGATGCCTTAAGGCAAGGAGACAAGCGGGGCGCAGTTCCGCTACAGCAAGAAAACGAAACGTTTGGTCAAGTAAGTTGTTTGGAAGTGTTATGGAAATTCGTGTAGTTGAAGAAAAGGGTCGCGCGCAAATCGAAGTGACCATCTTGAGCGGCCCCGATGACCCGCGCGTTTCGGGAATTGTCCGCCAGCTCCAGATGGTTGACGGAAAGATGACCGGATACGTTCCCGGTACTATCAACAGGCGCGTCGTTCTTCTCGCGGATGTGGTGTGGATCCAAACGGACGGAAACGTGACGCTGATTCACCTGGTAAACGGCGAGACGCTGGAAAGTTCTAGTCGCCTGTCCGAGCTCGAGGATGCTCTGAAAGATACGGCGTTTGTGCGCACTTCTCGTCAGGAACTGGTCAATTTGGATCAGGTTACGGGCATCAAACCCGCAGGTTCCGGCCGCATGCTGCTGTCGCTTGGCGAGAAACCCCTTGTTGCTTCAAGAAAGTACGCTGCGGAAATCAAACGACGTATCGGAATTGTGTAAGGGCCAGCGGATTTTCTCGCGCATCGCTCCCGGTGCCGAGCGCCAAACACCACTCGAACCACACTTTAACAGCAGTTTTATCCCAGAGAAGGGAACATTATGGAACGCAACGAATCACAAAACTGGCAAGGAATTGAGCGAAAGACTCAGCAAGAATTTGATGAGGGACTCAATAAAACAGTAGGTCAAATCATGTGCAAAGGTATTTCAGGTGGCGCGATATGCTTCACCGGCATCTCGCTTGTGTATGGCGTCATTGCGCTGGCAACCAATTATGGTGACAGGCAAAATAACATCATACTTCTTACGCTGATCGCCGCCGGCGTCCTGTCGGGGATTTACCAGCAGATTTGGTTCAACTATCAGCCTCTGATTACTAAGCTCAGCTACCTTCACAGGTTTCTTGGCTTCAACGTTTGCCTGTTCCCAACGCTTGTGGCGATGGCGCTTATTGGCGGATGGGTTCCAAATATGACGCAGGCTTGGATGTCGTTTACTGCGCTGTACCTGGTCATTCTTCTGGTAACCACTTTGATTTTCAACGCCATGTTCAAGAAAGAGGAGCAGAAATATAAGGCTGCTTTCGAGAAGTACCAGGCATCTCGTCGCGGATAAAGTTGCAACTGATTTTGGACCTTGTAGCTGCGCCTTATTTCTGCAAAGAATCTGTAACTTTTGCCTGAAAACGTAAAAGAATCGGTGGATTCTGCCTAATTTCTACAAAGAATCTGTGTCCCAAACACAGATTCTTTGTACTTTTCAGGCAGACTTTAAAGCGTGCCTAAGGTTACCCTTCCATGAGCGCTCTCATGGAACCTGATTTTCTCGCTAAGTCTGAACGATTTGCCGGAAAAGTGCACCATATCTGAGTGGTTTTGCCGGTTTCTCTCATCATGTCTGAGTAAATTTACTCAGACATGATGCAGTTTTCAGGCTCAAAGGAACCTTCGCCAAGCTATACGCAAAGAGCTCGGCCTGTCGAGAAGACCGAGCTCTTGCGAGTCGCACCTGACCAGCGCCTCCGACCTGCGTGTCTGCCGTGCGTCCGAGCGATCGCGATCTGACGGTCGCGCTTACTTTTTCTTCAGAGCGTTCAGGATGCTGATGATGATGTGGTAGAGGAGCGCGGAAACAGGCCAGATAATCCAGGAACTTTTCCAGTCCTTGGTGATGAAGCTATAGCCCACGTACAGCAAGGTAATGGTGCCAAAATACGCCCTGGCAATTGGCCTGTACTTCAATGCTGCGGATTTGGAGTCTCTCTTGTTGCTTTTCTCGTCGTGAGAGAAATCGCCTTCCTGGAGAAGAACCCTATAGCCATCTCTGATGATTCCCGAGTAAACCAGCAGGTAAACGCCAAGAGAAACCAGAATTGCTGCCACGAAGAAGCCAAGGGCAAAGATGAGGCCAGTCCCATAGTACGAGGCAATAAGGAAGGGGATTGCGCTCAGGATGGTAAGGCAGACGCCGGCGGCTTGTTGCATGTAGCGCAACGATTCGGTTGACTCGGCGCGTCTACGAACGGCGGCTTCGACACCGTACTGGAGCTCGAGAGAGGCCTCCTTGAGCTGCTTAAACTTCGCGAGCTTCATGTCCTGGAGAATCAGCAGGCCAACGCCCGCAGCAATGAAGAGCATCATGATGCAAATGCCTGCGATACCCATCGCATCTGGAGAAATGTGCATCGGATCAAAGTAAAGCGCGTCTTCGCTGTATGTTGCAAGCGAGACAAGAAGCGCGGGCCCCAGGATAAAGAGGGTAATTGCACCTGCCGTGGGGCGAGAAGTTCGTGCGATTGCATCCAGGTATTCGGCGGCTGTTTCAAGCGATACGCTGAGCTTCGGTGCCACAGTTTTGCCGGTAGATGTGTCGTCATCTGAGGAGTCGCTGCCGGTACCGCCATCAGTGCTGTCCGCGGTGCTTGCGGCAGCAGGATCCGAAGAGCCACCCTGGCCCGAAGAGGCCGCGTAATCAGCGGCGATGGCAGTAGCTGGAAGTTCCTCAAGCTCGTCTTTGAGTAGGTAGTCTGTGGAAACGCCAAAGAGCTCGCTCATGGACATAATCTTTTGGATATCAGGCATGGAAGCCATGGACTCCCATTTAGAAACTGACTGTCTTGAAACGCCTAGCTGCTGCGCAAGCTCTTCCTGTGACCAACCATTACGCTTTCTGAGGCTCATGATTTTCTCGCTCAGTAACATGGCTGTCCTTTCTGTTGGTGATGTGGTGGGATTCACATGTGATGGCTATTACTCTAAAAATTGCCTCGATTGCACACCACCAAGTTGAGTTGGAAATTTGTCAACTCTCAGTTGCGTAATAGTTTACCTGCAGAAATGCTATCAGATTTTTAAAAAATAGTTTTAAAGATCATTTAAAATTTTTGTGCGTTCGCGGAATATGTCGACAGGACGCGACATTTGTTCAGTATGTATATGATATTATTCGCTCACGGGGAAACTAAATAATCTATATCAGAAAGGAATGCGCTAAAAATCCTGTGCTTCCAGCCATTTGTCCTGGTGCATGCGTTTTGGCGTAAAAGCTACATGAAGAATTTAAAGGTATGTATCGCATCATCTGCTCTTGCAGCCGCGTTAGCACTTGCTCCAGCATCTGCGCTGGCAGAGGGCACAACGTCTGCTCCTACAAGTACCACTGGTGCTACTGCTACTACTGGCATAACTCCTATTCCTGCACCAACCAGAGAGCAACTCACAGACCCAACAGTTAACCCATATGCTCCTGAAGATGCATACTTCCTTCCTGATATCACTAACCCAATTCCAGAGGGGTTTAGGGTTGGTAACGCTGACGGTGTAGTCATTGTCGATAACGGCGATGGCACTGTTACCGTTAAGGGCCACTGGGTTACAGCAATGGAGTTCGATGAGGTTATTAACGTTGAGTTTGTTCGCATCCCAGCTCCTGATCCAACTCCAACTCCAACTCCAACCCCTGATCCAACTCCAGCTCCAGTACCAGAGCCAGAGCCAGAGCCAGAGCCAGAGCCAGAGCCTGCTCCAGCTCCTGCTCCAGCTCCTGCACCAACACCAGCGAAGAAGTCCGTACTCCCTGCAACTGGTATCGCAGATGTTGTAGTTCCAGCTTCTGTTCTTGCAGTAAGCGGCCTTGGTTTTGTTGCTGCTTCTCGTAAGGTTCGCAAGTAGGGGAAGAGCCTGCGGCGCCGACCGAGTTGCAAAGCCGACGGGTTTCTCGCCAGAAAAATATAACGTGCATGTAAAGCGCCTGATATTCAGGCGCTTTTTTGTGTGGAAAACCGGGCGGGCGGCCGGGCAGAAATTGGGTACACTCTGAATAACAAAGTTCGGAGGTTGTTATGGACGATCAGCAGCAAAAACTCTCGCAGAACGGCGGCGCGCGCCAGGAGTCCGCGCACCTATCTTCAACTGCGCTTGTTTTAGAAGGCGGCAGTTATCGAGGCATTTTTACCGCTGGAATTCTTGACGTGCTTCGCGAGAAGGGTGTCACCAACTTTGAGAGCGTGTGGGGAGTTTCCGCGGGCGCTATCAACGCCGTAAGCTTTAGGTCCAAACAGATGGGCCGCGCCATGCGCATTATGCTGGCCTTTAGGGACGACCCTCGCTTTCTTTCGCTCCGCTCACTGATTACTACTGGCGACATTGCGGGTGCGGATTTTATGTTCGATGAGATCCAAAACCATTTGGACCCCTGCGATAACGAGGCGTTCAATCAAAATCCCATGCAGATGTACGCGGTGGCGTCCGACGTTACGTTTGGCACGCCGGCGTATCTGCACGTAAAAAAGTTTCCGGAAGACGTGACCATGGTCCGAGCGTCCGCGTCGATGCCAACAGTTTCTCGCATGGTTGAGCTGGATGGACATCGTTATTTGGACGGCGGAACTACCGATTCAATTCCTTTTGCGGCGGCGCTTGGCCTGCCCGACGGAAAAGCAGAGCGTGCGGTTGACGTACCTGACCATACGCCAGCAAAGAAAGCGCTGGTCATTGTCACGCAGGACAGGAACTTCGTAAAAACCGACGTCAACGAGCAGATTGCCATTCGCTCACAGCTCTATTCCTCATATCCGTACTTTGAAGCTGCGCTGGCTTCTCGCGCCGAGCGTTACATGGATCAGCGCAAACAGCTCTTTGAGCTGGAGGAAGAGGGTAGAGTGCTGGTGCTTGAGCCTCCCGAGCCAGTTGAAGTTAAAGTTAACGAGAAGTCCGGTGAGGCCCTGTTGTCTCTGTACCTGACAGGTCGACAAGTTGCACTTGAGCGCCTCGAAGAGATTGAAAGTTTTATCGAGTAGGGACGCGAGCGACGCTCACGTTGCCTGTGCAGGAACCACAAATTGATACGAAAAGAGTTTGTTTTGAAGACACCGATGAACAGGTTTTTGAAGGTAATGTTTGCGCTGGTTATCGTTGCGATGACTGGTGCGGCAATTCTGCAGATCGTCGCCCCCGAGTACATGGGAAGCAACGCCGCTTATGGCATTTCGACCGGATGGCAGCGAGAGATTGGTTTTTGGAATCTCGCGGTGCTCATCATTTTGGTCACCACTTGTTTCCACTACGATTGGGTCTATCTACGTGCAATTTTGCTCGCGCTGATTCTGGGCGGCATTGGAATTGGAACCAATCACTTCATCCATTTTTTGAGTGCTCACGAGTCGGTAAATTTGGTGGGCGCTATCGAGAATTACGTTCTTGCAGTTGGTTGGATGATTGGCTGGAAGCTCGAATGCAACCGCAGGAAAACCGCGGGTGCTACTGATTAACTGCGGAAAGGTCGCGAGCGTTTTCGCACGACGTTATGTGTGCCTGATTTTCTCGCCATGTCTGAACTGTTTGTCGGAAAAGCACGCCATGTCTGAGTGGTTTTGCCGGTTTTTCTCGCCATGTCTGAGTAAGTTTACTCAGACATGATGCAGCTTTCAGGCTCAAAAATTCAGGACAGTCATCTTGGTTGGAACGTGCCTGATTTCTGCAAAGAATCGGTGGATTTTGCCTAAAAGCATCAAAGAATCTGTGGATTTGCCTGATTTCTGCAAAGAATCGGTGACTCAAATACAGATTCTTTGCACTTTTCAGGCTCACCTGGCGAGAAACCCGTGCACTCGCGACCAGCCCGCACCCTGCGCACCCGCACGTCCGCGCACCCGCGCACCCGCGCTCGCACCCCGCGCTAGCGCAGGCGCGTGAGCTGCACTTTCTCGATAAGCGAATCCACAACCGAGCGCTCTGCCGCCTGAGTTCCGCTCTCCATGACGTTTGCGGCGCCCGTGGCCATGGCCAGTCGCAGCGCGTCTTCTGTCGAGAGACCCTGTGCATCTGCAAAGGCAAGCGCTGCCACAACGGAGTCACCAGCACCGACAGTGCTTCCTACCTGGACTTTTACTGGACCTGCATACCAAACCTCGTCGGCCGTAGCGTAGACGGCGCCGTTGCCGCCCATGGAAACGCAGACCGTGTCGATGCCACTAGCAACAATTTCGGATGCGGCAGCGGCAATCGCGTCCACGTCGGCAAGCTCACGGCCAAGCATGGCTGAGAGCTCGTGATCGTTTGGCTTGGTGAAGTATGGCTTCTGCTCAAGGCCAGCTGAGAGGGCTGCGCCGTCGGCGTCCAGGTATACCTTCAACCAGGCGTCGCGCAGAGCACGAGTCCAACGGCCATACGTATCAGGGGCAGCTCCGCGAGGGAGGCTGCCGGAAAGAACCACAATATCGCCAGCGGAAGTCTTGGCAATCACGTCAGCAAGCGCCTGGTCAAGCACGATGTCAGTGACCTCGGGGCCGGGCTCGTTGATGTCGGTATTGGTGTCGCCCTCAGTGTCAACAACCTTAAGGTTGGTGCGCGTCTCGCCAGGAACAGAAATTGCCTGGACCTTGATGTTATTCTCGCCAAGTGTGTCAGCGATCCACTTGCCGGTTTGACCTGCAAGAACAGCAATGGCGGTAGACTCTCCGCCCAGTTTAGCGATAACCTTAGAGACGTTGATGCCCTTGCCGCCCGCGTCCCGCCTGAGCCACGTGATACGATTCACCTGGTCAACGGCAAAGTTTGGCACCTGGACGGTCTTGTCCAGGGCGGGGTTGAGCGTGACGGTGTAGATGCTGGGCATAGTCGCTCCTCGGTTTGCGGCGCCGCTATCGGCGCTTGAATGGCGCCGCAATCGGCGCTTGAATGGCGCCGCAATCGGCGCAAGTTATCTACGCTGATAATACTTCAGTTTCGGCAAAAAAGTAACCGCGGACAGCGCTGTTACGCGCATATCCGCGGTCTTTTCTGGCGAGAAACCCGGCGCACTCGCGGCTCGCCCCGCGCTGCCCGGCGCGCCGTCAGCGCTTACTTGCTGTCAGCGCTCTTGAACTGGTCGAGCGCCCAAGCATATGCAGTTGGAGCAACCCTGGACCAGTACTTCCAGTTGTGGTTGTCGCCGGAGTCGCGCTGGTAATCAACGTTGATACCAGCGTTTTTGAGCTGCTCAACAAAAGCGTCCACGTCAGCAACAGGCACTACGCCGTCGTCTGATGTTGTTGCAACAAAGAACGAAACCTGACTTGGATCAACCTCACCAAGATACTGAGTGGGGAACAGCTGCTTGTACAAATCCCATGACCAGCTGGTGGTTCCGTCGCTAAAGGCGTGCTGAGACGTGTAAATAAAGTTGTCGTCAGCAAGTGTGGTCCAAACAGAAGGCGAGAGCAAAATGCCCTTGCTAAAGTAATCGGAGTGGTGCAAAACAAATCGCGCCGCACCATAACCGCCCATAGAAATGCCACCGATTGCGTGATCTTTGCGATCTTTTGACACGCGATACGTGCTCTCAATGTAAGGTACCAGGTCGTTCATGATGGCAGATTCCATCTTGAGGCCGCGGTCGGCGGAGTCAATGTAGAAGCTGTTAAAGCCGTCGACAAAGACTACGATAGCTCCTTGACCAGCGGTTTGAATGGCCTCGTCAAGCATGGCGGATGAATCAAAGCGCTCCAGCAGATTGCGATGATTGCCATACAGTCCATGCAGCATATATACAACAGGGTAGGTCTTATCGGGATTAGACTCGTAGTCTGCAGGTAGGTAGACGTCATAGTTCCAGTCCAAGCCAAGGGTTGGCGAGTAGAACGATGTAGCCTTAACCGTACCTTTAGGAGCTTCGTCTTTCTGCGCCTCCGTTTGAGCGGTTGAGCTGCCCTGAGTGTTCTCAGAAGCGGCTGGCGAGCATCCGTAGAATGGAATCACCAGCAAAAGCGCCGCAAACAGGGCAAGAGCGGTGCTCAGTACTATATGATTTTTGAGTCGGGTTTTAAGCTGGCCGCCCAGCAACGCAAAGTTCCGGTGCAAACGTGCGACAAAATCTGTGTCACGCATCATTTCCTCCTGACGCTGTAGCTTTGACCTTGGTGTAAACATACGAGCCGGCCAGCACTTCTCGCCCTATAAAATAAAAAGTCGAAACAAAATGCATCGCACAGCAGGCCAAGTGGTTGTTCTTGTGCTGTGGACGGCTTTGCAATGTGGAGAAACCCGTCAAATTTGAACGAATTGTTGCATTCGTGAAGCAACAAAAATTCCCGCGTACAACAGCTAAAGAGTGGAGTATACTTTTAAGGCTTTTCCACAGAGCCCCGTAATCTCTGACAAGAAAAAGCATCGATGACCCGTCCAGGGGTTATCAACTCGTAATTCGTAGGAGGAGTCAAGTGAAGAAGTCGACTCAGTTCGCCAAGGCTGGCGAAGTCGAGCGCAAGTGGGTGCTCATCGACGCTGAGGGCGCAACGCTCGGTCGTCTGGCTACAAAGGCTGCCATGATTCTTCGTGGTAAGAACAAGCCGCAGTACACCCCAAACGCTGATACTGGTGACTTTGTTGTCATCATCAATGCAGACAAGGTTGTCCTTACTGGTGTTAAGGCTGACCACAAGGAGTATTGGCGTCACTCCGGCTACCTTGGTGGCTTGAAGATCACTTCCTTCAAGGAAGAGATGGAGAAGCACCCAGAGCGTGTTGTTGAGCACGCAGTCAAGGGCATGCTTCCTAAGACCACTCTTGGTCGCAAGCAGGGTATGAAGCTTAAGGTTTACGCCGGCGCTGAGCACCCACATGCTGCACAGAATCCCGTCAAGATTGAGCTGGAGGGCTAAACGATGGCAGATAACACCGCTGTTTACACCGGCACCGGCCGTCGTAAAGAGGCCGTCGCTCGTGTTCGTCTTGTTCCTGGAACTGGTAAGGTTACCGTTAATGGCCGCGAGGCAACCCAGTACTTTGGTCGCCAGCAGCTCGTAGACAACGCAACCGCACCTCTCCGCATTACCGATACTCTTGGTCGTTTCGACGTCCTCGCAAACTGCGATGGCGGCGGCATCAACGGCCAGTCCGGCGCTCTTCGCCTGGGCATTGCTCGCGCTCTTCTCGAGGCTGGCGAGTATCGTGATGACCTTAAGAAGGCCGGCTACCTCACCCGCGATTCTCGTGCGGTCGAGCGTAAGAAGTACGGTCTGAAGAAGGCTCGTAAGCGTCCTCAGTTCTCCAAGCGCTAAGGCCGCTGGACCCAAAAAAGTCCTCACAAAGAGACCTGTTGTATATCGGCAGGTCTCTTTTTTGTATACTTTTAAATGGTTGCATTTTGCATATTTGTGCAACCGTTTTAGTCCGCACGTTCTTCTCGCCATCTGGCGAGAAGCCCCACCTGTCGAGTAGTTCGCTGGCGCTTCGCGCGCACGTTGCTCTCCACCCGACAACATTACATTCGCAGCTAGGAGACGCTTATGAAGTACTTTGGAACCGACGGCTTTAGAGGCCGCGCAAACGAGGGTCTGAACGTCGATCACGCGTATAAAATTGGCCGCTTCATTGGCTGGTATTACGGAGCTAAGCAGGCTCGCAAGGCTCGTATCATCATTGGTAAGGATACCCGCAGGTCAAGCTATATGTTTGAGTCCGCGCTTGTCTCGGGCCTGGTTGCTTCTGGTGCCGACGCATACATGCTGCACGTTATTCCTACACCTGGCGTCAGCTACGAGGTAGTAGACGGTGCCTTTGACTGCGGCGTCATGATTACTGCGTCCCACAATCCGTTCACCGATAACGGCATCAAGCTGGTCAACAAAGACGGCTACAAGATGGACGAGGACGTCCTTGAGCAGGTAGAGGCCTATATTGACGGCGAGTTTGACGTACCTCTGGCAACCGGTGACAGCATTGGCCGCACGGTTGATTACATGCAGGGTCGCAACCGCTACATCTCCAGCCTTATTGCTAGCTGCGGTTTTAGCCTCCAGGGCCTGAAGATTGGCCTGGATTGCGCAAACGGCGCAGCTTCTAGTGTTGCTCGCCCTGTCTTTGACGCCCTGGGCGCCGAGACGCATGTTATCAACAATGCTCCAAACGGCCTCAACATCAACGTTGATTGCGGCTCCACCCACATTGACCAGCTGCAGCGCTTTGTGGTCCAGAACGGCCTTGACGTTGGCTTTGCCTACGACGGCGATGCTGACCGCTGCCTGGCAGTTGACGAGCGTGGTCACGTGGTTGACGGAGACCTGATTCTCTACGTCTGCGGCACCTACCTAAACAAGTATAGTCGCCTGGCAAAGCAGACCGTAGTTACCACCGTCATGAGTAACTTTGGCCTGTTCAAGGCATTTGACGACGCCGGCCTCTCTTACGAGAAGACCAACGTGGGCGATAAGTACGTCTACGCTTGCATGAACGAGAACGAGTACAGCCTGGGCGGCGAGCAGAGCGGTCACATCATCTTTGGTGACCTTGCTAAGACCGGCGACGGTATCCTGACCAGCCTCCGTATTATGGAGGTCTTACGAGCAGAGCGCGAGAAACTCTCTGAGCTGACTCGTCCCGTTACACTATATCCACAGCAGTTGGTTAACGTTCGCGTCACTGATAAAGAGGCTGCTATGCAGTCTCCTAAGGTCAACGACGCAGTTGCAGCTGCCGAGAAGTTCCTTGAGGGCAATGGTCGCGTGTTGGTCCGCGCTTCCGGAACAGAGCCTCTGGTGCGCGTTCTTGCAGAAGCTCCAACCGATGAGCTCTGCCAACAGGCAAATCAGATTGTGCTCGATGCACTCGAGGAGTATAGGCTTAGCGCTTAAGCGCAGATAGATCCAGGGGATACGATGGCACTGGCAGGAATAGGTGTAGATATGCTTGAGATTGCCCGCATGCAGCAGGCAATTGAGAGACGCCCTCACTTTATTCGCCGTATGTTCACCGATGTAGAGCGTGCATATTGTGAGCGCACTGCTCGTCCTGCGGAGCACTATGCTGCTCGCTTTGCAGCAAGAGAAGCCGTGCTTAAAGCCTTAGGAACGGGCTTCTCGTCTGGTATTGGTTTTCAGGATGTTTCTGTTGAGAGAGATCAGTTGGGCAGGCCACAGGCTCGTCTAGCGGGCAAGGCTGCACAGATTGCGGCCGAGCAGGGCGTGCAAGAGATTGCACTTTCTATCTCGTACACCAGAGATGTTGCGGTAGCCAATGCGGTTGCGGTAACCAACGCCGTAAAACCCAAGGTAGATCAAAAGGAAGATGCTGCCCAAGAGCTGGCACGTTCGTTCAAAGAAGCTCGTTCTGTGTTGGATGAGCTTGAGCGCGTGCAAGAACCTATAATTGAGACAACCTTTGATGATGTTGTTAAATTCGAGGAGTAAGTTATGCAGCCGGTACTAAATGTTGAGGACATCAAGCGTGTAGAGATTGCGCTGACACGCGTGGGCGTGAGCGTTTCCGAGCTCATGCACCGTGCAGGTTACGCTGCTGCTCAAGAGGCCCTTGGCATGGGAGGGGACATCTCTAACGTTGTCATCCTCGTAGGTCTTGGCAATAACGGTGGAGATGGCTGGGTGGCAGCAGAAGCGCTGCGCTCTAGAAACTGCAACGTTAAGGTAGTCACTCCGCTTGAGCCTGATCAGATTTCCGGCGATCTTGCACGTCAGATGGCGCAGCGCGCCGTTCGCGCGGGAGTCTCCGTGCTTGTTGGCCCTTCTCGCCAGGAGCTGATTGACCTGCTGGCAACAGCTGACGTGGTGCTCGATTGCATGCTGGGAACTGGCTTCCACGGCAAGGTTCGTGCTCCATTTGATATTTGGATTGAGTGCCTCAATCAGTCTGGTGCTCGCGTGCTTTCCGTTGACGTTCCCAGTGGTCTTTCTGCGCAGAAGGGCCAGGTAGAAAGCGCGTGTGTTGTCGCTGACGTTACCGTTACCATGATTGCGCTCAAGCCCGGCCTTATTGCAGACGCGGGCCGCGATGTTTGCGGCTCCATTGTTGTGGCTCCTCTGGCCGAGCAGACTGAGCGTCTGGTTGTTGAGGCAGACCCTGTTGCCTGGCGCGTTGACCTGGAAGATTATCTTGCTTCTGTTCCTGCCCAGCTCAACGACTGCGATAAATACTCTCGTGGCTCCGTATTGGTGGTTGGTGGCTCAAGCCGCTTCCCCGGAGCTGCTGTTTTTGCTGCTAAGGCGGCTGCTCGTGCGGGTGCTGGCTACGTTACGCTGGCAGTTCCTGAGGCCATTGTCAGCTGCGTTCAGATGATGTTACCAGAGGTTCCCGTTATCGGCCTCCCGTGCGACGCTGAGGGCGTGTTTACCGAGGAAGCAGCTCCGCTGGTGCTGCAGCTTGCCGCCATGCGTACCGTTACGCTGGTTGGTCCAGGTATGCGCGTCTCTGGCGGAACCGTCAAGGTTACCTCCGCGCTGCTTGACTCTGAGCTTCCCGTTATTGTTGACGCCGACGCGCTCAACTGCATTGCTCGCCTCACCAATAACAACCTTCCAGATTTCCCCGAGCTCACTCGTCGTACCGCTCCGCTCATCATGACGCCGCATCGCCGAGAGCTTGGTCGCCTGGTTAACCAGGTAGATAATCCTCCTGCAAGCCTGGTGGGTCAGCTTGAGGCCGCTCGTAAGATTGTCTGGGCAGACGGTGGCTCTGAACTGGTCATTGTTGCTAAGGGAACCGCAACTGGCTGCGTGGGCGTTCAGAAAGCCGTACTGCCAAAGCCTGGTCCCGTTACGCTGGCAACTGCTGGCTCTGGCGACGTTCTTGCTGGTACTATTGCTGGCCGCTTGGCTCAGGTTGCTGGTCAAGTTGATGACCTGCCAACCTTCTGCTCACTTGCCTGTGAGGTTCACGCATACGCAGGTCAGCTAGCTGCCGAGAAGTTCGGTGTACGCGGAGCTA
>JAGZNE010000031.1:0-15846 GCA_018363825.1 Atopobium sp.
AAGAATTGCCTACCTGCACGATACTGATAGGTTTGTAAATACCTATCCAGTTGATGAGGTTTTTCCTGTCGATAAGCTTGATTTTGATGGAATTCAAGTAGCGTTCCCTAATCAAAATGATAAATTCCTTAGGATGCTTTACGGCGATTACATGCAAATGCCACCAGTTGAGAAGCGTAAAAACCACTATCCAGCGCGTTTGGATTTTGGTCCTTACTAGGGTCTTCTCGTTTGTAAAGCAATACATAAAAGGTAAAACGGCATCTCTGATGCCGTTTTTTGTTAAATCGGCAGTCCTTGGCAATCCTCTGAAGGTAATATGTTCAAAATATGTTTACACTTGTACAAATTTGAACATAGGAGTATTATGACTGAAGTAAATTGGTATGGAAGTTTAGTTCGCAGTTAATTGGTCTTCATTTGGAGGAACCGTGGCACTAACAAATAACGTGTTTTCTGTATTAAAAACCATTGCTCTTTCTGACGAGAAGCTCAATCAGAGGCAGCTTGCAGAAGAGACTGAGCTTTCTTTGGGATCAGTTAATTCAGCAGTTAAAACGTTGGAGGACCAGGGACTCATTGATGACAGTCTTATTACTTCAAAGGGTCTTGAAGCTCTGAAACCTTATGAGGTTAAGAATGCCATTATCATGGCAGCTGGTCTGTCTTCTCGCTTTGCACCTATTTCATATGAGAAGCCAAAGGGCGTCCTGAAGGTTCGTGGAGAAGTTCTGATCGAACGTCAGATTCATCAGTTGCTTGAAGCTGGCATTACTGACATCACTGTTGTTGTGGGTTATAAGAAGGAGTACTTCTTCTATCTGCAGGAGAAGTATGGCGTCAAGATTGTTGTTAACCCAGATTATTCAACAAGAAATAACAACTCTACGCTTTGGTATGTAAAAGATCAGCTTGATAATACGTATATCTGCTCGTCAGATGACTACTTTACTCAGAACCCCTTTGAGCACTATGTCTATGAGGCCTATTACTCAGCAACGTATGTTGCAGGAGAGACTGACGAGTGGTGTCTTAAAGAAGGTCGCGGCGGTCGTATTACCGGCGTAGAAATTGGCGGTTCAAATTCTTGGATTATGCTGGGTCACGTTTATTTTGACAGGCAATTCTCAAAGAAGTTTGTAGACATTCTTGAGACTGTCTACGACAAGCCAGAAACCGCTGATATGCTTTGGGAAGAGATTTACGTCCGTCATATCAAAGAGCTTTCCATGACCATTAGAAAGTATCCTGACGGCGTTATTTACGAGTTTGATTCCCTTGATGAGCTTCGTCAGTTTGACCCAGCATTTATTGAGAACATCGACTCAGAGATTTTTGACAACATTGTCTCGGTGCTTCATTGCCAAAAGAAGGATATTCACGGCTTCTATCCACTGAAGCAGGGCCTTACCAATCTGTCTGCTCACTTTATTGTGGGATATGGTGATGATGCTCAGGAGTATGTCTACAGACATCCTGGTGTTGGTACCGAGAAACTTGTTGATCGTGCAGCTGAAGAGGCTGGTCTTCGACTTGCTCGTGAGCTTGGCCTAGACAGTACCTTTATTTACGAGGACCAAAAAGAGGGTTGGAAGATTTCCAAGTTTGTGAAAAACGCTCAGAATCTTGATCCTCATAACCCTGAGCAGCTCAAGCGCGCAATGGAGATGGGTAATAAACTGCACCATAGCGGCGCCTCGCTCGATCGCTCTTTTGACTTTGTCAACGAGGGTCTTAATTACGAGAAGCTCCTGCTTGAAGAGGGTCCTATTGAGATTCCTGGCTATTATGAGCTTCGCGAGAAGGTCTTGCGCTTGAAGAAGCATGCTGACGCTGATCAGTATCCAGTTGTTATTTCTCACAATGATTTCTTCTATCTGAATTTCTTGATTGACGAGGCTGGCACGTACAGCCTTATTGACTGGGAATATGCAGGCATGTCAGATGAGGCAAATGACTTTGGTACTTTTACGGTTTGCTGCGAGCTTACTGACGATGAGGCAAATGCTGCTATTGATTATTACTTTGGACAAGAGGCAACGTTTGAGCAGCGCAGACACTTCTGGAGCTATGTAGTCTTTGCTGGTTGGTGCTGGTATTTGTGGTCTCTGGTTAAGGAAGCAGAGGGCGAGAACGTAGGCGAGTGGTTCTTTATTTATTATCGCTACGCTGCAAACAATATTGATCGTGTTCTTTCTTGGTACGAAGACGTTCAGAACTAAGAGCAAAAGGGGAAAACTATGTATTACGGTCTTTTAAGCGGTATTCTTTGGGCGGTTGATACCGTTATTCTTGGCGTTGCTCTTGGTATGAGTCCTTATGTTGATTCAGCTCAGGCGTCATTTGCCAGCGCATTCATGCACGATTTCTTTGCCGCTGCAGTTCTTTTAGTCATGATGGCTCAGAAAGGCAGACTTAAAGACACCCTTGAGGCAGCAAAAACAAAGAGTGGACGTGTAGTCATGCTTGGCGCACTCCTGGGTGGACCAATTGGTATGAGTGGTTACCTAGCTGCTATTAATACCATTGGACCTGGTTACACCGCTGCTATTTCAGCTTTCTATCCTGCAGTTGGTTCGGTTTTGGCATGGCTTTTGCTCAAAGAAAAGATGAACTTAAAGCAGGTTATTGCCCTTATTGTTGCTCTTGTTGGTGTCATGGTTATTGGTCTCTCAACTGCAGCAGGCGAGGGTAACGGAAACGTTCTTGTGGGTATCTTGGGTGTTGCTGCATGTGTCTTTGGCTGGGGCTCTGAGGCGGTAATTTTGGCCTGGGGTATGCAAGACGATGCTGTTGATAATGAGACCGCTCTTCAAATTAGGGAAACCACCTCTGCGTTTGCTTATGGTCTTCTCATCTTGCCATTGGCCGGTTCCGTTGATTTTGCTGCACAGGTTGCACTAACTCCTGCTAATGGCGTTGTCTTTATTGCTGCTCTTGCAGGTACCGCTTCATATCTCTTCTACTACAAGGCAATTGACGCCATCGGTGCTTCTCGCGGTATGGCACTGAACATTTCTTACTCTGCATGGTCGGTCATTTTTGCAGCTCTTGCAGGTATTATCCTGCCAGCAATTATGCCTGAAGCAATTCCATCTCCGCTGGTTGTAATTTGCTGCATTGTCATTATTGTAGGAACAGTTCTTTCTGCAACTCCAGACTGGAACGAGTTGCTCAAGAGAGATTAGTTTGTTTCTGCAATTCTAGGCGTCTTAAAAGCGAGTCATTCTACGGTAAGAATGACTCGTTTTTGTTTGTCTAAAGCTTTTAGCTCTAGTTTGTGAGCTATTTGTCGGAAACGAGCCTCCAGTTATTTCCTGTCAAACTCCAGGCAGTAAAGTCGGTTGCATCGCCATTGATGACAAACTCTCTAAGTTCTGCATCGCGGTTATTCTCGGTAATAGTTTCAATGTAGTAACGAGGCCGATTCTCTCCCTCATAAGACTCATCAAGAGGAGTGGTGTACCTGGAGAGCATCTGAGAATCTGCTCCCATATCTTTGAGTGTTTGAGCCAGGATATCGTAGTGCCAGACAGGAGCATCTGAAATCTGCATTGGTTGCTCGGCTTCTTCTGCGCTTTGACCAGCAGGTTTATAGAAGATTGCTGGAGCAGAAGTCTCGGTAATGTCGTTTGACGTCAGATACCAGCGACCATGGTCAGCAGTCACAATAATAGAAGTATTTTCGTAGAGACCAAGGCGCTTAAGCTCTGCAATATAAGCATCTACGATTTTCCAAGCACCTCTCGTCTGTTCAATTTCATTCTCTTCGCTTGGATCTTTGGGGCGCTCAAGGTTTCTATTTAGGATGAAAGGACCATGGGATCCCATAAGATGGATAAAGCGGAAGCTTCCTGTATCGTTTTCATCATGAACAGACAGGCCATAGTGCTGGAGTTCCTGATAATACTTAAGGTCATCTTCGTTATAGCGCTGAGAAGACATATCAACCTCGTCGTACGTAAATTTTCTCATCATACGCATGTTGAGGTCCTCGGTGTAATACCAGAATCGAGGCTTAAACACCCAAGGCATATCTCTACAGAACGCTGTCTTGTAGAGGATGCGAAGTGCGCTAAGAACATTAAGCTGGTTTTCTGAACCGCGACCACGAAGCTCGTGATAGTTGATAGTGCGGTTGTGCATGTAGTCGGTATAAATTGAGTTGAAGTTATCGGTATACAAGCCAACGGAGTAACCAAGTTTATTGATGTCATCTAGATAATGGCTGTTGTCCGCCCAACCATTAACAAAGTCTCCAAATGATTGACCGGGTTGTAGGCGATTTTCAAAGACAAGAGAAGGAATTCCGTATCGTGTAGGAATCATTGATCCAACAGAGTTCCTGTACCAGGTAAAGCCTGTCATATGGGCGAATGTCTCGGGATACTCGTTATAGATTTGCTGTCCAAAGGCTGTATCAGTGGTATCCAAAACAAAGACCACAACGTTCTTTTTGGAAGAGACGTTAAAGAGTCCATCTCTTGTGGCATAGATTTGCTGAGATTCTCTTGTGTTTACGTCGGTAAAAGCAGCTACAGCTGGTCCCCATAAACTTGCAACGCCCACTGCCTGGACAATGATAAGAGCTGTTGCGGTTACCAAAAGACCCGTTCTAAGCTGCCTTGCTTTAAGGAGCGAGAAGATCACTGCAGCTGCAATAATTGCCAGCCAAATGAGGCCAGAGACAATCATCTGATTGGTAAAGTTGGACCAAATGACCTCATGACCATCAGCAAGTGGCATGCCACCGTTCAAGAACACTGCCTGAACATATGACGCTACGCCGATGGCGCCTACGAGCGCAACTGCAACGTTAAATACGCGTTTGCGAAGTAATGAAAGCACTGCAGTAGAAATAAGCGTTAGTAAAAGACCAGCTAAAAATACAGGACCTGCTACGTCATTAAGACTAAACGATAAATCCTTTGCATTGCTGGCTACCAGCTCAAGTGGGGCTACAACCAAGATAGTAAAGACCGTGAAGAATGAAATAAGAAATGCAGCGCCAATGCGGCCCTTAGGCTTGAGGGTGCCCTCTTTTTGTTCTTTAAGGCGAATGGCTTCTGCTGCGAGGATTTCTTTCATCTGAGCGTTTGCAGCTTCTGCACCTTTGACGTCAACCTTATGTACTTTGCCTTCGACAATCTTGTTTGCGTTCTCGTCAATCTTAAGCAGACGGAAGAGCACCTTGCGAGAGCGTCTAAATGCCACACCAAGCACGGCAGAAAGAGCAACTACCACCGCAGCCAGCGCCTGGATAGTGTAGGTCATGACGGATGGGTCAACGTACGCCTGAGCTGTTGCTGGCAGAAGTGCCCACCAGGTCAGAGTTAACACAAGTGTGTAGAGTGCCCCGTGAATAATGAGTAGTTTTTTATTGGCTGACGATGTGGTCATAGTCGAAGAAGTCTCTTGTTTAAGTGGAATAAATTTAAACAAGCTTATTTTATGTTTTCGCAAAAGCTCGTAACTAGATTGCGATAATGTGTATAAGTTGTTGACATACTCTATCATCACTAGCCGTTACTCTTCTGGCCACTCTTATAAGCCAGGTTGATAAGCTTAGCCACAGGAGTTGGCCAGAACTTCTTGAGCATCTCAAGGTCTTCCTTTTCACGACGGTTATCGTGGATAAGGTGGCTGGTTTCGGAGTCTTCATGAATGCGATGGAGCATCAGAACGCGGGTATCGTACAAAAAATCGCCCTCATGTCTGCTGATTGCCTCCCAGGCTTCCCAATCTAGGTTAGAGCCAAATCCAGCCTTGAAAACGGGAGCCTCAAGGTTGGGCAGCACCAACGTAGTGCTTGGACAGCAAATGGCGCAACCCAGCTCAAGCGCACGACGTTTAGCCCATGCTTTACCTGCATTTTCTGGCTTGGAGAGCGAGTACAGGAGACGACGCTTTACCTTAAGCAGGCGATTCTCAAGAACCTCCTCGCCATCACGCAGCTCACCGTAATTGGTGAAATAAATCAGCGGGCGAGAAGATCTGTCCACGCGTTCAAGCATGTACTCTGCATAGTTTGGTTTGTAGATATCATCTTGGTGAGCGATGGTTACTAACGGAGTTGTACAAACGCTTACGGCAAAGTTCCAGTCGCCAGCAATGCCTCCCGGACCGGGATTAACATGCATGGGAATGTTGTACTTCTCGCAAAGAGACTGAATCAGTTCATTTGGTGTTGAAGTAGCCAAAAGAATATTCGTAGAAAGAGTCTGCTCTTTGAGCGAGAGAATGCACTCTTCTAGATAGGGGCTCTCGCCATAAGCGCAGACAGCAAACGTGTGATCCTGAGGTGTATACATTGCTACATCCAATCGATTAGCTCCGATGTCTAGTATTATAAGAATGTTATCGGACGATGGCGAATGGGAGCCTTTGTGGAGTCTGACGGATATAAGACATACGAGAACCCCGATGAGCTAAGAAAGATTCAGATTCTTTCTACGCTTTTGATGGATGAGCTTGACCGCGTCTGCACGGAGCTTGGCATTTCGTATCAGGCGTACGGCGGAACAGCTATTGGCGCTGTGAGACACAAAGGCTTTATTCCTTGGGATGATGATGTAGATATCTCGATGTTCCGCGAGGATTATGAGATTTTTTTGGAGAAAGCACCTGCGCTTCTTCGACCAGATTTTTGCATTCAAAACGGCAGGACGAACAATTACTTTCCTGCAGTAAATACAAACCTTTCTTTAAAGGGAACAGTGTGTGTTCCTGATGAGTTTATGACCTGCCCCTTTACGTACGCTATTTCTATTGGCATTTTTCCTTTTGATAAGATTCCTGCAGATCCTAAGAAGCTTGCCAAGATTAAACGTCAGACATGGTTCTGGGGTCGTCTGAACTTCCTTCTGGTTACTCCAACTCCACGCGTACCGCTCACTGGCTGGAAGAAAAAAGTTGCTCTTGCGGGATGCTTTGTCATTCACCATACCTTGAAGCTCTTTAAGGTTTCATCCGCGCTGATTCAGCGTAAGTGGGATGAGGCTGCTCGTACTGCAGAGGACGAGAATACCACTCATTACGCCAGTTTTGTTGAACCTGATCCAGAGAACTGGTCAATGGACAAAGAAGACGTTTTTCCAATGGTGCGTGTTCCTTTTGAGGACATTACTACTACGCTTCCTAAGGAGTATGACAAGCTTCTTACCAGGGGATATGGGGATTACATGCAGCTTCCTCCAGAGAAGGATCGTAAAAACCATCATCCTGGTGCGCTTGATTTTGGTAAATGGAAAGATGTAGACGTTACCAAAGGAAGCCGTCAGGCATTTGAAGACTTTGGTCAGAAAAGCTAACTATGACTATTGATACTTCTGCGGAACAGCTTAAGAAAAACTACTTCTGGAATACGCTTGGTTCTTTAATGAACGCCGCCTCAACAGTGCTTATGTTGATGGTGGTCACACGTACCATGGGAGCTGCTGCCGGTGGTGTTTTCTCGCTTGCGTATGCTGTGGCTCAGCAGCTTATGGTTATTGGTCACTTTGAGATTAGAACGTATCAGGTTACCGATACAGAAGAAGTATTCTCGTTTGGCGTGTATCTTGCTGCACGAATTATCACAACCGTTTTGATGATTGCGGGAATTATTATTTTTACCCTGCAGTCTCAGGGATTGAGCTACGAGGGAGTGTTGTACGCCCTCATTGCATCGCTGCGCTTATTTGACGTTGTAGAAGATGTTTTCCATGGCATGTTCCAACAGCATGGTCGTTTGGATATTGCTGGTAGGGCATTCTTTTATCGTGTACTTGCAACGGTTACTGGCTTTGCAACAGGCGTGCTTCTTACAAAGAATCTACTTATTGCCGCAGTTATTTCTTTTATTGCATCATTAGTGGTTATGGTTGCGCTTGTGATTCCTCCCACTAAGAAGATGGCATCGCTTAAGCCTACGTTTGACTTTACGCAAATTACAAAGCTGCTGGTTACTACTGCTCCGTTGTTTGCTGGTTCATTCTTGCTAACGTACGTTGTTGGTGCACCTCGTTATGCGTTGGGAGGTCTGAGTGATCAAGCACTTCTTACCTTCTTTACCGCTCTTGCTATGCCCGCTATGGTTATCAACCTTTTAAGCAACTTTGTCTTTAAGCCGCTACTAACGCAGATGGCTGAGTATTGGAATAACCAGCAAGATAAGCAGTTTGTTGGATTGATTCTTAAAGGCTTTGCGGTAGTTGCCTTGGCAACAGCACTTTCTATGGCGCTGGCTTGGCCGCTAGGAGCTCCTGTGCTTGGCCTTCTCTACGGCCTTGATTTTGAGCCGTATAAACTAGAGTTGCTTATACTGCTTTTTGGCGGTTTGCTTAATGCGCTCACAGTTATTTTGTACTATGCCGTAGTAACCATGCGTAAGCAGGTTGCGGTGTTTGTCAGCTATGCTGCAGGTGCAGGTTTTGCTGCGCTTACCGGAGGGTGGTTTGTAGGCAGCTTTGGCATTATGGGAGCGTGCATGCTTTATGATGCTTCGCTTGCAATTCTTGCTCTGGTATTTGGAATCTTCTGCTTCTTGGGATTTAAAGACCAAAAGAAAAAGTCCGCTGCATAGGCGGACTTTTTAAATAAAGCGCAGGTAGATGAGCATGCTGCCAGGGGACCGACGCGTCGTTTACACGCGAGTGCGCTGGTTAAGATCAGTTACAAAATCAAGGTTTTTCTCGTCACGTGCATCTTTGTCGCGTAGGGCAAGCTCAGCTGAAAGCTGCTCAACCTTAAAAGTAAGCTTAGAGATTGCACAGGACTGATGGAAAATCCTGATAAGCATCATCACAATAACCAGCAGCAAGACAAAGTTTGCAGGGCTCATAAAGCCAAAAAGCCCAGCAAAGAAATATGCAAGCTGGGGGATAAGCGCAAACAAAACAAGGATTCCTGCGGAAACAACCCAATATACAGAGTCGGAGATGCGAATCTTTGATTTACGAACGCTATTGATGACAATGCCCATGGCAAAAAGAGCACCAATAAGCAGCAGAATTCTGAGAACTAAAGTCATGGTGCCACCTTATCTAAACCACTGGAAGAGCAAAAGCGAGAGGCACGTGCGAGCCATATACATAATTGAGTTATAGAAGCTCAGATAGGACTCGCCACCTTGACGCTCACGCATCTCAGTTTCAATCTCGACAACCTTAGCTCCTCGACGCATCAGTAGCGAGATAGTGTCTGGCTCGGGGGAGAAGTCAAACGAGCGCGCATACGTTTCAATAAGACCACGATCGTACATACGCATGCCTGAGGTAGGGTCAGTAATGGTTTGACCAGTGCTTGTCTTGATAAGCCAAGAAATCAGCTTGGAGCCAATCTCTCGAGGAGAGTTTCCGCGAGCCTTGGTAACAAAACGAGAAGCAATAACAATGTTTGCTCCCTCGTTTACCATTGCCTGGGCCATAGGAGCGATGTACTCAGGTCTATGCTGACCATCGGAGTCAAACTGCACCACAGCGTCATAACCATGTTCTTTGGCGTAGCGCATACCAGCCCTAAAGCCTGCAGAAAGGCCTCCGTTAACAGGTAAATTGAGGTAGTTAAATCCACGCTCTTTACAGATATCCAGTGTGCGGTCAGCGGAGCCGTCGTTGATTACGATGTAATCAACTTGAGGAGCTACCTGACACAACTCTGTAATAGTTGAAGCAATGCAGGCTTCTTCGTTGTAAGCGGGAACGACTGCAAGAATTCTCACAAGCATCCTTTGAATTGCAAATTACACGTTAACTGCATGAATATCATAGCTCAAAAGATGTATTAATCTTGACTCGTATATAGTAGATTACCTAAAGAAATTGAAAGGTGAACGCTATGGAGTTTCCAAAAGAGCTTAAAAACCCTACTCAATCGGGCAATTTTACGTTTTATGACACCTCGATTGAAGGTGTAAAGGTTGTGGACGTAAAGCTGTACGGTGATGCTCGTGGTGGCTTTATGGAGACCTACCGTGAAGAAAACTTTGTTGCAGGTGGTATTGATACCTCGTTTGTTCAGGACAATCAGTCCTCATCCGTTCAGGGTGTACTCCGTGGCCTTCACTTCCAGATTGAGCATCCACAGGCAAAGCTTGTGCGCGTAATCTCTGGCACTGTCTTTGACGTTGCTGTTGACCTGCGAGAGGGAAGTCCAACTTGGGGTCAGTGGGAAGGCGTTGTCCTGTCCGCTGAGAACCGCAGGCAGTTCTTTGTTCCTCGCGGCTTTGCTCACGGCTTTTTGGTCCTCTCTGAGACTGCGGAGTTCTGCTATAAGTGTGACGACATCTATCACCCAGGTGATGAGGGTGGCATCATGTGGAACGATCCAGAGCTCGGCGTTGAGTGGCCAGCATTTCTTGGCGAGAAGACCTTAGATCCAGCAAGGGTTATTCTTTCCGACAAAGATAAGATTCATCCAGCACTTTCTTCACTTAAGAAGTAACAAGCGACGCGGCAAGTTAGGTACTATGAACGAACGTAATCGTCGTGAGCGAGAATCCACAGCTCACGAGCTAAATCGCATGAACGAGCCAGAGTGGACAGAGGAAGCTTCTGATAAAGAGCTCCCAACTCAGCCGCTTCCTCGTGCAACCCAGATGGAACTTCTCGCCCCAGCGGGAGGTCCAGCGCCATTTACCGCAGCTCTTGCTGGTGGTGCTGATGCTATTTACTGCGGCTTGGGCAACAACTTCAATGCTCGTCGTGGTGCAGACAACTTTGATGACGAGTCGTTTGCACGTGCGTGTAGACAGGCTCATCTAGCTGGCGCTCGCGTGTACGTCACCGTGAACGTTGTTGTTAAGTGGGATGAGATGCAGCGGGTACTGCGCTTGATTCGTCGCGCGTGGACTCTTGGTGCAGACGCCTTTATCATCCAAGACTGGGGTCTTATGGCTCAGGTCAGACAAACCTGGCCAGAGATTGAATGCCACGTATCAACACAGGCAAACATCCACGATACGCGCGGTGTTGCTGCCTGCAAAAAGCTTGGTGTGGGTCGCGTTACGCTGTCCAGAGAGCTTACGAAAGAAGAAATTTCTACTATTTCCAAGCTCGGCGTTGAGCTGGAGTGTTTTGGTCACGGCGCCTTGTGCTTCTGCTATTCGGGCATCTGTCACATGTCGTCTATGCGAGGAGATCGCTCTGCTAACCGTGGAGCCTGTGCTCAGCCGTGCCGCCTGCCATATGAGCTGCTCAATTCTAAGCACGAAGTTGTTTCGATGGGCGGCATTGATAGACTGCTCTGTCCCAAGGATTATTGCACCATTGATGATGTACCTGACATGATTGAGGCGGGCGTAGGATCGCTTAAGATTGAGGGCCGCATGAAGGCACCTGAGTACGTGTACTCAGTAGTGTCTTCGTATCGTCAGGCAATTGATGCTGCCGAGAAGGGCGTGGACAATCAGGCTGATGTGGCACGCCGCCACCGCTTGCTTAAACGCTCGTTTAACCGTGGCCTGACCAACGCGTACCTGCATGGTACCGCTGGCAACGAGATGATGAGCTACGAGCGCTCCAACAACCGCGGTGAGATTGTTGGTGAGGTCACCGGCGGACGCCCACTTGAGGATGCTCTTGAGCGCAAGAGTGGTCTGAATGGTGGCCGTGTTAAGCTGCGCCGCTACAAGCAGGCGGATGTTGATCTAATTGCACACGCGCCTATTGGCAAGAACGACTTGCTTGAAATTAGGCCGCTCGATGAGCCTGACAAGTTCCTGACCGCTCTTTGTCCTGTGGACGTTGAGCCTGGTCAGACAGTTACCGTTCGCACTTCTCGCGTTATGCAGACCGGATCTACGGTACGCATTATTCGCTCTGAAGCTGCGCGCGTAGCTGCTGAGCAGATTTCTTCACTGGAGTATCCTCGCAAACGTGCCGTTGACGTGGCTATTATTGCCCGCATTGGCCAGCCCTTTACGGTGACGCTCTCTACCGCAGATGGCGTTGCACGTGCGTCTGCTGAGGGCTTTGTGGTGGAGGAGGCCCGCACTAAGGCGGTAACCTCTGACGAGCTCATTGAGCACGTTGGACGCATGGGAACCTCTCCATTTGAGGCGGTAAGCTTTGACGTCCAGATGGATGACGCCTGCGGCATGAGCTTTAGTGCCGTTCACAAGGTCCGCGCTGCAGCATGTGAGCAGCTCGAGGCTGCGCTTTTGGAAGAATACCAGAACCGCGAGCAGAAGATTGCTCCGCTTTCTCGTCTTGCCTATCAAAAGGAGCGAGAAGCCCAGGACAAAGAGAAGCTTTTTGCCTTGGATGAGGCGGCTGCAAAGGCAAATGCGTCGCAGGCAGAGGTGTGTGTTCTGGTTGAGTCTCCCGAGCAGGCACGTGTTGCGTTCAAGGCGGGAGCAGATCGTCTGTATGCAACTACCGATGCGCTCGCAGAGACTTCGTGGCCAGAGGATCTTCTCGCCAAGGTGACCCCATGGCTTGATGAGGTATGTCGCGAGATTGACCATATGCGCCTGGATCCCTACGTTGCTGCAGGTAAGCCGATTGCCGTGGGAAACATCTCCGAGCTGGCGCTGGCTGTTGAGCGCGGAGCCATCCCTGAGGTGCGCGAGTGTATTCCAGTCCACAACGATTACGCCCTGCAGGCGCTGGCCGACATGGGTGCAGAAGGCGTTTGGCTCAACTCCGAGCTGACTCTCCAAGAGATTTGTCACCTGGCGAGAAACGCCTCGATTCCTGTGGGTTATATGGTCAGCGGCCGTATTCGTACCATGACCACTGAGCACTGCATTTTGATGTCTACGGGCAAGTGTATCCACGATTGCGATGCCTGTAAGCTGCGCCTTGAGGAGCATACGCTTAGAGGTATTGATAACGATTACATGCCCGTAAGGACTGACAGACATGGTCGCTCCAAGATTTGGAGCCCTAAGCTCTTTGACGGCGTGCCAGAGATGGCTGAGATGCTGTCTTGTGGTGTGAAGCGCTTCATGGTGGACGCAACACTTTTGAGCGCGGAGCAGACAAGAGAGGCTACCTCTCGTGTAGCTGCGGCGATTGCGGCGACAGCGTCGGGTGCATCATTGCCTGCACGTCTCAAAGATGCTTCAGTTGGACATCTTTTCTCGCCAATTGGATAGTGCAGAAATAAGTTTGGAATTTTGGGTAGGATACCCATGTTGTAAGTTATGGGCGCATCCGCGCTTGAAGAGTTTGAATAGGAGCAAACATGGCCATTAATCGTGACCTTTTGAATGCAACCCTTGATGTTATCCGTCAGAGCCTTCAGACCGATGGCGGCGACGTTGAGCTTATTGATGTAAGCGATGACGGCACCGTTACGCTTGAGATGACTGGTTCTTGCGCCGGCTGCCCAATGTCTGCATACGACATGTCTGAGGGTATTGAGCGCATCCTGATTGAGCACGTTCCTGGTGTAAAGCGCGTTCAGCCTGCAATGCTGTAAGTTATCGCTCGGCGTCAAAAGTGAACGTTTGGCGCTTATCGGTTGTGAGCTTCATGCGCATAAACGTGTTTTTTATGCAGAGAAGTTGTGGTGAACCATAATTGACCTGCGTAATTACAAAATTTATATATCACGCCCCGCACATTATTGCGTAGGGCGTGATATTTTATATAAACGGATAATTAGTTTTTCTGACCATACATTTGTATGACGTAAGAAAGGTGGACGTTGTGGTTCTTTCTGATTGCGACATTAAAGCCGAGATTGCTGCTGGTCGTATCGTTATTGAGCCTTTATGCGAGAAAAATGTGCAGCCTGCATCGGTTGACGTATGTCTTGGCTCAAACTTTAGAATTTTCCGCAATTCTACGCACACCTCAATTGATCCACTTGTAGCTCAAGAGGGTCTTACTGAGTCAATTGATGTTCCTGAGGGAGAGGTTTTTGTCCTTCATCCTGGTCAGTTTGCGCTTGGCACTACGCTTGAGCGCATTGCTATTCCTGACGATATCCTCGGCAAACTTGAAGGTAAGTCCACCCTGGGACGCCTGGGCCTTATGATTCACTCAACTGCAGGTTATGTTGATCCAGGTTGGGACGGAGAGCTCACCTTGGAGCTTTCTAATGTTGCTAACCTTCCAATCATTTTGCATCCTGGCATGAGGATTGGTCAGCTTTCCTTTGAGCGCATGAGTTCTCCTGTTGAGCGTCCTTATGGCTGTGAAGATCTTGGTAGCCATTATCAGGGCCAGCGTGGTGCAACTCCTTCGCATGTTCTTTCAAAGTAGTTTTAGTAAGTAGGACGTATTGTGTGGCTTGATGCTTTTTATCATTCATTAAACCCAGTAGCGCTTTCACTGGGTCCGCTATCTATCAGGTGGTATGGTCTGGCATATCTCGTGGGCTTTGTGCTTGCTGGCGTAGTTATGTACAGAACTGCTCAGCGCTGGAAACTTAACGTTACCCTTGATGACGTGCTTAATTTGATGGTAGGCATCTCGTTTGGCGTTATTGTGGGCGCCCGTCTGTTCTACGTTATTTTCTACGGCGCTGGTTATTACGTGGCTCATCCACTTGATGCATTTGCCTTAAGTCAAGGTGGTATGAGCTTCCACGGTGGCCTTGTAGGCGCTGTTGTTGGCGGCTCTATTGTCTGTAAGGCATCAGGTCTTTCTATCCCTACCATCTGTGACCTGGGAGTTATTGGCGCACCACTTGGTCTTTTCTTTGGACGCTGCGCAAACTTCATTAACGGTGAGCTTTGGGGAAAGCCAACAGATTTGCCTTGGGGAGTTATGTTTGAGACGGGAGGAGCGGTCTATCGTCACCCTTCTCAGCTCTACGAAGCACTTCTCGAGGGTCTTGTGATGTTTGTCATTTTGTACGTCCTTTCTAGGAAGTATCCTCCTCGTCCACAAGGAACGTTCATTGGAACGTTTTTGATGCTCTATGGCATTTTTAGGTTTGTCGTGGAATTTGTCCGTGTTCCTGACGAGCAGCTTGGCTATCTCTTTGGCAGCTTTATTACCATGGGACAGCTACTCAGTCTGCCTTTAGTTGTACTTGGAATAGTGGTGCTTGTTATGGCAAGAAGGCTAAACTCACCACAAGTTGGAAGGAATTAGAAGCATGTTTAAAAAGGCGCTCAATAGCCTTTTCTCCATACTTTTAGTGCTTGCGCTCTTACCAGCTCCTGCATTTGCAGAAGCAGCGGGGGAGTTGACCACTACTGTTACAGCAACTACCTCAACAGAGACTGCTCTTGCTGCTAATGACAGCGCTTCTGGTACTGAAGCTGTTTCTGGTACCGTAGCCGCCACTTCTAGTGCAACCACAACCTCTGAAGAGACAGGCTCTGGCGTTGCAGCAACCACAAATGAGACTGACTATCCACACAAAACGCTGGACCAGGCAGTAGAAACTCTGACAAATTCCTTCTATAAGCCAAAACCTCGCTATGGTGTAGATACTAACCTCAACACCATGGTTGCAGAAGAGCTGCGTCGCATTGGTGCTGGAGAGGTTAACGTTAGAGTGGCATCTGTTCAGATGTCTTCGACAGCCTCATATGCTCACGCAGGCATTTCTACTGATTTTGCGACTAATGGTTCTATTGAGTACTTCTGGATGGATGCGGCCGGTTTTACTAACCAGAGAAGCACTCTCATCCTCCGTCAGGCAAAAGTTACCTTTGAACTTTCCAAAGATGGCAAGACCGTCCAATATACCTGCAATGTTTTAATTCCTTGGGATGAGGCAAAATCTCAGGCGCAACTTGCTGACGTATCTCAAAACCTTGCGCCATCATATGCGGCAGGACAAAATGAATCTTCTGTAACTTCAGACTTTACCCTTCCACATAAGCTTATTTCAGCAGATGGAAATCAGCTTTCATGGTCAAAGGTCACTTGGACTAGCTCAGATACCTCTGTCGCTCGCATT
>JAGZNE010000032.1:0-15656 GCA_018363825.1 Atopobium sp.
GATAACCGCGCTGCTGATGCTGCAACCGAGGCAATTTCTAGCCGCCTGCTTGAGAGTTCCATCGAGGGTGCAACCCGCGTTCTTCTCTCTATTGCTGGTAACAAAGACCTTGGTATTCAGGAGATTAACGAGGCAGCTGACCTGGTTGCTAAGAACGTTGATCCTGATGCAAACATTATCTTTGGTACTGTTGTTGATGAGTCCCTGGGCGATCAGGTTCGCGTAACCGTTATTGCAACCGGCTTCAATGACTCTAACGTTCAGCAGCAGCTTCCAACCCTGAACACTCAGAGTACCACCCGTCCAAGCCGTCCTGCTCAGCCACAGCCAACTCGTCCTGTGACTGCTCAGCCACAGCCTGCTCGCACCAACAACTCTTCTAATGAGAAAGAGTTTGATATTCCAGACTTCCTTAAGCGTAGCCGCATCTAAACATGTGCGCGCTGAATAGACAGTGCTTACACGGCGTGACCCTGCTCATGGATCCTGAGGTTCCATGCGGGGTCACGCTCGCATTTACTGAGCGTACTGGCGGTTTTTCAGAAGGGGAGTTTGCATCCCTCAATCTGGGCAGTAGGTGTGGAGACAATCTGCAACAGGTGCAAAAGAACCGCCAGCTGGTCTTAGAGGCTCTTGGAGCTGGCGAGTTTTTCTCGCAGATCCTTATTCCTCATCAGGTGCACGGAAGCAACGTTGTCTGCCTGACTTCCAACACATCAGAGGCTTTTGAACTGGCTAAAGCTGAGGCAGAAGCTGGTGCAGACGCCATAGTATGTACGGTTCAAAATACGCCTGTGATGTTGGCGTTTGCCGATTGTGTGCCCGTAATTCTTGTAGCTCCCGGCGGATTTGCGGTGGCGCATTCTGGCTGGAAAGGCACAATTGCCCGCATTTCTGCGCGCGCAACCGAGGCGCTTTGCCAGGCAACCGGCGCCAAGCCTTCCGAAGTCAAGGCCTATATTGGTCCGCACATTGGCAGCGCTGACTACGAGGTTTCTCTGGAGCTCATTCAGATGTTCTCACAAGAGTTTGGTCCCGGCGTTGTAGACCGTGCATCTGGCGAGAGGTACTTAGATCTTGGATATGCCGTCAGAGCCGCACTGGTAGATGCTGGTGTACGCGCGTCTGCTATCGAAGAGGTTACTGACTCGACCGCCTCTACAACTGAACGGTTCTTCTCGTACCGAGCAGAGCGTGGCAAGTGCGGAAGACACGCGGCTGTTGCTTACATGGCGTCAAAGTAGGGTAGAAGACGTTTAGCGCTATCGGAGAAGACGTTTAGGTCTACGACAAAAGTCGTTAAACGTTACGTAAGATGTTGATGTATTCACCGCAAGAGATGATGGCTATGACGTACGATTCAGACGAATATCTTGAGTTTATAAAGGCTCGTAGAGCTCAGATTGAGTCACTTGTGGCGGATGCTGCAAAAAAGTCCGGCAGAAGCGCCTCTGAAATTGAAATTGTAGCTGTCTCCAAAACCGTTCCTGTTGAGGCCGTCCTTGCAGCTTATAAGGCGGGCTATAGGGTTTTTGGCGAGAATCGCCCACAAGAGCTGACACATAAACTGACATGTTTATCTGAAACTCCTTTTGCGTCTGAGATATCTTTTGACATGATTGGTAATCTTCAGAAGAACAAGATTAACCAGGTAGTTGGTAAGGTTCGCTACATTCATTCAATTTCTTCCGAGCATCTTGCAGAGGCGGTTTCAAAGCGTGCTGAGGTGAAGGGTACTGAGGAGTCTGTTCTACTTGAGGTAAACGTCTCCGCTGAAGCCTCAAAATCGGGTTTCTCGCCAGAAGAAGTGTCTGAGTCTATTCAAAAGATTGTTGAGCTTCCGCACATTTCTGTTGTAGGTCTGATGACTATGGCACCAAAAGATGATTCAGAGCGTGCAAAGAGAACATTCTCAGGACTTCGAGAATTGCGTGATCGCTTGAGCCAACAAGTTGGTTTGAAGTTAGATGTTCTTTCTTGCGGCATGAGTGATGACTTTACGTATGCCATTGAAGAGGGTTCTACGACTATTCGCCTGGGTCGAGTATTGTTTGACCCAGCCTATACGTTGAGTGGGCACTAAAATAGTTGCAAGTTTTTGATACAGTAGTAAGAAGTTACGTGCGTTACAGAAAGGCACAATGATGAGCATTCTTGATACGCTAAGAGCAAAGCTTCGTGGTGGTCAGGACGATGAGTACTACGACGATGAGTATTATGGCGACGAAGGCTATGACGAGGTAGACGAAGCTTCTCCTCGTTCGTACGATGACCGTGCACAGCAAGGCTCTTCCAACAGGCTACTGGGCAATCCATCCAGACCAGAGGCAGAGAGTGTTTCTGTGTATACACGCTCTGGCAAGCCAATCAGCACAAATCCAGCCGCTTCTTACAATCCTCAGCAGGATATGCGCTCTCGCGCTTCTGCGTATGCATCTCGTCAGGAGCCTTCCGGATACACTCCTTCTTATGAGCACACCGTGAGTCCAAACCTGCCAACTCCTGGTGATATTGGTCTTCGTCCTGTGAGCCGTACAAGCTATTCTGGACAGCTGCCACCATACGTTCTTCGTCCTGTTTCTTATGATGATGTTCAGTCGGTAGTTCGTCGTGTTCGTACTGGTCAGCCAGTTGTCCTTATCTTTAAGAACACCAACATTGAGGTTGCTAAGAGAATTTTGGACTTCAGTTTTGGTCTTTCTTATGGACTTGACGGCGCTGTTGAAGAAGTCGCTGACCGCGTTTTTGCTGTACTTCCTCATGGCATTTCTTTATCTCAGTCTGATCTGGATAAACTTGCTGATGAGGGCGAGATTACCAGGTAACTGGAGGTTTTTGTGTTTTCGTATTATGTCATAAATGCGCTTTATACTTTGCTGAGGATTTACAGCTTCTGCATTGTGGTATGGTGCCTGTCCTCTTGGATTACCGTTTCTAACGACCAGTTCAATCACGTCCTTGAGGGAATTGGCAAAATTGTTGAGCCATATCTCAGTGTGTTTAGGAACGTAATTCCTCCAATTTCTGGCGTTGACCTCTCACCGATTGTTGCGCTTTTTGTGCTTAATCTTGTGGGACGTTTTGCCATTTCGACGCTGGGCTTTATACTAATATAGAAACTAGTTTGTCTTTGATTACAAACTGAGTAGTTATGATGTGTGGTACGTCTACTCGCAGACTGAAAGGGAACAAAGATGGCAATCACACCAGCAGACATCGAGCAGCAGACATTCTCTCCTGCTGAGACCGGCTACAATCCAGAGGAAGTTGACGCATTTCTTGAGCAGCTCTCTTCTGAGGTTGATGCAATGCTTCAAAAGATCGCTGACCTTAAGGGCCGTCTGACCAGCACTGAGCAGCAGCTCGCTGCAGCACAGGCTCAGGTTGCAAACCTTGAGGAGAACGCAAGCGTTCCTTCTGTTGAGGAGACAAACGCTGCAGCTATTGCTGCATCTGAGCACCAGATTTCTCAGGTCCTCATTGTTGCTCAGCAGAGCGCAGATAAGCTTGTTGCAGACGCTCGTGCAAATGCAGAGCGTATTCGCAACGAGGCAGACCAGAAGGCTCGTGAGGTTATTCGTCAGGCTCTTGCAGAGAAGCAGACTGAGCTTGATGAGATTGATCGCCTCAAGCAGTCCCGTGAGGACTTCCGCGCTGAGTACCGTAAGCTTCTCCAGCACTTCCTGGATGACGCAGACTCTGTCTTCCCAGAGACTGTTCTTACCAACAATGCTCCAACTGGTTCCCAGAATGCTGCTCAGCCTGCAGCTCAGCAGACTCAGATTTCTGCACCAGCACCTGCAGCTGGTGACTTCAACGACCTTGACTAAGTCTTAGGTCATTACCTTTGTACTGATAAGCGCTCAGCTCTGCTGGGCGCTTTTTTTGTTATCAGTCGTCTTAAGCGGCAGCTTTATAACCCAGAAGTAAGCTCTTTGCGAAATGTTTGCTTTTGTTCTATATGATGCACATCCTTTCTGTTTTCTCGCCCCTGATAGCGAGCAGGTACGCCTTGGCTACGCGCAGCTTCTGCATTTGTGCTTGCAGTGAGTTCAGGGAGCCCTTGCCATACGCGTTTTGGCATCCAATGGGCGCGCAAGTCATATCCTCTTTCTGCGGGCCCGCGACCCTCTAGACCAACTCCCTCATAGAAGCGCCTCCACATGGCTTGCACGTATTTCTCATCAGTTGCAAGGTCTGTTCTAGAGAGTAGTTCTTCCAAAGAGGCATCGTCCAGTTGAATTGTTCCAAAGGTCTTCATTTCTGGTGCATAAAAACTGACTATATGATGAGCTGGATCAACAATAAAAAACCGTTCTGTACTCATCCGTTTGACAAAGTAATTGCAGGTTAGTGGCACTACGTTTGCATTAGGTTGAAATACAGACATAAAAGAGCCATCTGACATGCGAGAAAACCGCACAAATTGCCGCGTATGCTCTCGTTCAGCTTCTACCTGTCTAGCCAGCGCATTAAACTCTGCCACGGTTGGGTCTGCAATATCTTCAAGGGCTCCTACACCATAGGAGAATGCAAGACGAATGTATCGATGCACAATCTCCGGCATAGTATGAGCATCTGAAGCACATGCCAAAACAATGCGACGTGTTATTTCTCTTGTGCCTACTTTCTTCTCTAGTCCAGTTAGAACTCGTTTAGCCAAGGCTACTACTGAGTCATCAGAAGGGTCTGGTCCACAGAGAACATGCTCCCCAAGGCTAGGCTGACAAAAGTTTTCTCTAACAAGACGTACGTGTGCCGGGTTAGCATGTGAGAGATAAGTGAGTCCTACAGCCCCTACAACGCCTTCTAAGCTTGGATTACAGGAGATAACAACCTTCTGAGGCTTGGAGAGTCTTGTAAGCCTCTGAACAAGCGAGACAAGCTCTACGCTCTGATCAGAAGAGCCTGAGTTGAGAGGACTCAATACGGCATCTTGTTTTGTTGTACGAACTTGCTTTGGCATCAGCAATTACCCTCTGTTTAATCAGTTCTTGGTCAAGTGGAGCTGAGGCATCTCTTACGCCACAGCAGGTGAGAAAGTGATGAGATCGTTTGAGCTGTATTCCCAGCCGTTTAAGATCATCAAAGGTGAGGCGAGATCGTCTTCTTGCAGCAATAATTCTTCGTGCGCCGGTAGGGCCAATACCGGGCACTCGTAAAAGTATTTCTAGTGGTGCATCCATAATCTCTACAGGAAATTGATTAAGATGTGCCAGCGCCCATCCAAGCTTTGGATCAATTTCTAAATCAAGCCAAGGTGCTTCTGGAGAAACTAGCTCATCAGGAGAAAACGCATAGTAGCGCATAAGCCAATCAGCCTGGTAAAGACGGTGTTCTCTACGCAGGGGAACAGGAGTGTCCAACTCTGGAAGACGATTGTCTTCTATAACAGGAATATAGGCAGAGAAGAATACTCGTTTCAATTCAAATTGCTGATAAAGCGCTTGCGATAAGTGCAATATTTGATTGTCTGATTCTGGAGAAGCTCCAATGATAATTTGCGTTGATTGCCCAGCAGGCGAGAAGGATCTCTTGTCTGAAGATACCCTTGATGAGCGCATAAAGGTATTCTTCAAGCAGTTTGAACGAAGAGCTAAACCTTCTTTTATGATCTGCTTCTGAGTAGGAATAACAATGCCCTTAGATTTGCCAGCAGACTTCACAATGCCCTTTGATGCATTTTTAGCTTCAAGCAATTGCCTTTCTTCAGAGACGCGTAGGCGGTGAATGAAAGACATGGGTTTAGTAACCGTTTCTGCGTTTTTGTGAGGACAAAGTTTAGTAAGTGAGGTTGAGCTAGGTAATTCCAGATTGACGGAGAGTCTATCTGCTAAGCGGCCAATAGCATCAATAAGATCTGGATCTGTTCCGGGGATTACTTTTGCATGAACATAGCCGTTAAACAGCAACTCATTCCTAAGGTAGGAGAGGCATTCAATCATGAGTTCTGTGGTGTGGTCTGGCGATCCTATAACACCTGAGGAAAGAAAGAGCCCCTCTATGTAATTTCTTTTATAGAAATCTACGGTAAGCTCTGCTAATTCCTGTGGTGTAAAGGTAGCCCGCTTGGTTTGTGCAGAAGATCTATTGACGCAGTAAGCACAGTCATAACAGCAAGCATTAGAAAGTAAAACTTTTAGCAGCGTAATGCAGCGACCATCAGGGGTAAATGAGTGGCAACAGCCGGCCGCTGAGGCCATTCCTACCTTTCCTGCCTGCGGATCTCTGTCTACACCAGAAGAAGTGCACGCCACGTCAAATTTGGCTGCATCTGCAAGTATGGTGAGTTTATCAAGAGTATCCATGGCAGCAACTTTCTACTTGAAAATAGAACGTCTGTTCGTATACTTAGACTATCACGAATGGGGAAGAAGTAAAGAAAAATCTAGAACGAATGTTTGTCATTTTAAAACCGCAGGAAGGATGTGAATGACGTGTGAAGGATGTATACTTTTCCCATCAGCAACTGCGGAAGGAATGGCCATGAGCATACAGAAAAACAGCTCTTCACCATGCCTTTCTCGCCCCGTGAATTTACAAGTTCCCACGTATGCCTTGCGTGCATTAGAAGTTCTTGAAGATGCCGGATTTGAGGCGTGGATTGTAGGCGGCTGGGTACGAGACGCCCTACGCGGCTCATTTGCCCATGATATTGACATCACAACATCGGCAACGTGGCAGCAGAGCAAAGCGGCTTTTGAGGCTGCAGACATTCCTGTGCATGAAACAGGTATTGCATATGGAACCGTTACTGCTGTTGTCGAGAAGCACCCTATTGAGGTCACAACGTATCGCTGTGACGGAGAATATCTTGATGGTCGTCGTCCTGATTCTGTGCAGTTTGTCTCTCGTATAGAGGAAGATCTTGCTCGTAGAGACTTCACTATTAATGCAATGGCATATCACCCAAAGAGGGGATTGCTTGATCTTTATGGCGGTCAAGAAGATTTATCTGCACGTGTAATTCGCGCTGTTGGGGAGCCTAAGGTTCGCTTTACAGAGGACGCTCTTCGTATGCTGCGTGCCTTGCGGTTTGCATGCAGACTCTCGTTTTCAATTGAGGAGAAAACACATCAGGCGCTTACTGAGTGCGCGCCGCTACTCTCTCAGGTTGCATCTGAGCGCATTGGCTCGGAAGTGGCTCAAATTGTTGAGGCTGGCCATATTGCCCATGCTATTAAGCTGGGATTTCCTGTTTTAGCGGTAGCAATTCCAGAACTCTTACCGTTGCAAAATTTTGACCAGAGAAGCCCGTATCACGCCTATGATGTGCTGGAGCATACTGCTCGGGTATGCTCTGCAGCAGAGGCTCTTACAGCAGGGTGCGCTACTCCCGCTCTTAGGTGGGCGGCGCTCCTACATGATATTGCAAAGCCAGAAATGTTTAGCGTTGATGCAGATGGTAGAGGTCATTTTTACGGTCATCCAGAAAAAGGCGCGGTTGTGGCAAAGGCGCTGCTCAAACGATTAGCTATATCGCAACACTTGAGTAATGAAGTTTGTGCCCTTGTGGCATTGCATGACTATGATGTGGATGTTACAACGGCGTCACTTAGGCATATGGTTGCCCTGTTAGCCGAGGCGAGTAAATCGGACGGCATTGCTCTTGCGTATGACCTTTTGACGTTAAAGCAGGCAGATGCCTTGGCAAAGGCAAATCCGTATCGCAGCTATGCAGTAACACTTGAGGCTATGAGAACCCTTCTCTTGCATGAGGCAAAACGGGGAATTGCTCAGCATCCGCAAGAGCTGTGCGTTTCGGGCGCAGAAATTATGGAAGCACTTTCTCTTCAGCCAGGACCTGCTGTCGGTGTGTGTCAACGTAGGCTTTTTGAGCTTTATTTAGCAGGTCAAGTGAAGAATAGAAAAGAAGATCTTCTCGCTATTCTTGCTCAGGGTAATTGGTAAAAATAATAAAGAGTGCCAGATTTAATCAATAAAAAAGTAAGGCCTTTGTATTTTTATAGGTTCGGTAAAACGGTATAGTAGGCATAAAAAATTATCAGAGAGGCGTCATTTTATATGACGGATAGTGTCGTATGGGGGAGTTCATGGGCGAGAAGCGCGATTATATTACGTTAGAAGTCATACATCACAATGCTTATGAACAGCAGCCTACAGAAGAACCCGAGACTCCAGCGCCTTCTATTTCTCATATTCGTGCCGAAGCTCGTACTAAGAAAAGCGCAGCTACACGTAAGCGTATTATGCACGAGACAACCAAGCTCATGCTTGCTCGTGGAAATACCAACTTCAAAATGAGTGAGATTTCTGATAGAGCTCGTCTTTCAAAAGGTGCGCTGTATTACTACTTTTCCGATAGAGAGGCCCTTTTGCAGGCAATCTTTGACGAGAGTGTTGATGAGCTTGCAAAAGATATTGCGCATACCATTGGTAATAAGCCTGCCTCAAAAGAGACGCTTCATGCAATCATCGCTCAACTTGCTGCTCATATTTTGCCTGACTCACCTTTGGTTTTGGCTTTAATTAACAAGCTTGCAAGCTCTGAGCAGGCGCTTATTACCAACATTGAAGGACCACTTTCTCGCGTGGTTGTTCTTCTTGCTAACCAGCTTGAGATGGGAAAATTGCAAGGCATTATTCGTCAGGGTGTTGATTCAAGACTTGCTGCCTGTTCTATTACGGGTGCATTGGTTCTCTCGGCCATTGGCCTGATGGGAGAGCGCCACGGTGCGGAGGGTTCTGATGAGCTTGCACAGAATCTGCTAGATATGACACTTGCTGGTATTGGAATAGACGAGTAATCATACGAGTTTTTGCATAATGCCAGCTTAACTATGCAATTTAAAAAGCGCCCTTGTGGTGCTCTTTTTACAATTTTCTTGACTGATCCTGCTCAAAAGTGTCTTTGGTGGGTATAGTAAGAGTGGTTGCGCGTAGAAGAACGCAAATATTCTGCATAAGCAGAGAAGCCATGCGTGAAAGGACAGTTCATGGCACACAAAAACTATTTGTTTACCTCAGAAAGTGTTACTGAGGGACATCCAGACAAGGTTTGCGATCAGATTTCTGACGCAATTCTTGATGCAATCCTGGCAAAAGAGGCAGAGCTTGAAGAGCGTGGATACGTTTCTCCAAGTGGTGTTCCTGCTTGCTTGGATAACGTTCGTTGTGCATGTGAGACCTTTGCTACTACAGGAACTATTGTGGTAGCTGGAGAGATTCGCACTCAATCCTACGTTGATGTCCAGGAGATTGTTCGCAATACTCTCAGAAATATTGGCTATGACCGCGCAAAATATGGTTTTGACTGCGAGACCTGCGGCGTTTTAAGCCTCATTCACGAACAAAGCCCCGATATTGCTCAGGGTGTTGATCAGTCCTATGACACGCAGGCAGGACGCACTACAGATCCGCTTGATCTTATCGGCGCAGGCGATCAGGGCATGATGTTTGGCTTTGCCTCTGATGAGACCGATGTTCTTATGCCAATGCCAGCTTACCTGGCTCAGCGTCTGGCTCAGCGCCTTTCAGAGGTGCGTAAGTCTGGCGAGGTTGAGTACTTGCGTCCAGATGGCAAAACTCAGGTTACCGTTCGTTATGAGGACGAGAAACCCGTTGAGGTCACAGCCATTGTTGTTTCCACGCAGCATGCTCCAGAGATTGAAGACATGTCCGTTATCAAGCAGGACATGATCGACCACGTTATTGCACCTGTTATGGGTGAGGTCAACATTGCTTGGGATAACGCAGACATTTACGTCAACCCAACTGGTCGCTTTGTTGTTGGTGGACCTATGGGAGACACAGGACTTACCGGTAGAAAGATTATTGTTGATACCTATGGCGGTATGGGTCGTCATGGTGGCGGCGCTTTTTCTGGTAAGGATTGCACTAAGGTTGACCGTTCAGCAGCATATGCAGCACGCTGGGTTGCCAAAAACGTCGTGGCAGCAGGCCTTGCAAAGAAGTGTGAAGTTCAGCTTGCCTACGCCATTGGTGTTTCTCATCCACTGTCTATTATGGTTGATACCTTTGGTACCGGCATTGTTGACGATGCTGTTATTGAGCAGGCTATCGAGAAGGTCTTTGATCTTCGTCCTGGTGCCATTATCAGAGATCTTAAGCTGCGCCGTCCTATCTTCTCTAAGACAGCAGCATACGGACACTTTGGCCGCAAAGACCCAGACTTCACCTGGGAAGCAACTGATCGTGTTCATGAGCTTAAGGACGCAGTTTCTGCAATTCAGGCATAACGTTCTTACAAGGTAATCTTGTACAACCTCATAGAACCTTCTTCCAGCACCACCTCAAAACCTGGGGTGGTGTCTGTTATTTGCGTGATACCTCTGAAGGTTCCAGGTTTGTAGGTACTGGTAACAGCGTTGGAGTAATCAACAACGTTGTTCAGAATAAGGACGTATTGTACGTTAAGGTCGCGTACCGTCTGAAGCACCTCAGGGTCGCTCGCAATGCGATTAAGGCGTTTACGAAGAATTGCACTTGCAGGACGTTCTGAAGCGTCATAGCCGTTAGGGAAGCGCCAGAGCACATGTAAGTCGTTAGTGCCATACGCCCAGAGACTGCCATCTTGAGGTAGGTTTGCAATAACAGCACCTGCAGGAACGGTAAGCTCCACGCGACGTAAAAACTCCAATTCTTCCGATGTCAAAATGTAGTGATCACCATAGGCCTTCTCGGAAGCCTGTTTAAAGGCAGTAGCGGCAGGAATTGGCTTTTCCGATTTAAGGTTTGGCATGGGGACTACATAGTTGAGCACAACCACACACGCAATAACTGCGCCAGCAATCAGAGGTTTAGCCCAAACGTTGCAAAAGACGCAGGTCTGAGCTTTGGTCTGAGTCTGAGAAGCTTTTTTTCTCCAGGAGGCAAACGTTTCCAAAGCGGCCTCGGCAAGGGTTGCTAGGCCAAGCGCTGCCAGCGGAATTGCCATAATGACGCAGCTTGCCGCAATGCGGAACGGATCGGTATACCAAAATCCCGAGAGATATCCCTTCAGAGGAACGTCAAACGTAATAATAAAAATGCAGAGTATAGACAGGTACATAAAGGCAGATACCATCCATCGAGCCTGCTTGTGCTTAAACGTCCATACAGCGCCTACAAGCACGCAGATTGAAAGTATCGGTTGTGGAGAAACAAGCTCTCCACCTGCGTACGACTGTCCAATAAAGTCCATACCAAGGGCGTGCAAAATAGCATCTTGCAGGCTAGAGTAGGCGCTCCACCAGAAGTTGAGCGCCACGCCTCGAACAATCAAAACGTAGTAGAAAACAGACCAAATAACCAGCGCAAAAATAAAAAATGCATATGCCAACGTGACCGGCTTGATTTGTTTTCCAAAGAGAATAACTCGGCGTTTTGACTCTCCAATGCGCGCAAAACTCCAAGGCAAAAGCACAACAATTGACGAGAAAATTGTGGAAGGATGCAAGATAAAGAGGGTAATCAAGCCAAGAACAAATATGACAATAAGCCAGATAAGGTCGTGTTTTGGTGTCTTTGAGCGAGTCATCTGCATAAAAACCCACCAAATAGAAGGCATTACACAGAAGGCTACGGTGTTAGGAAAAATTGGCCCATAGATTAAAAGTGACCAGGGGAAGACAAAGAACGCTAGGCAAACAAAAGCTCCGCTAATAAGCGCAATGCGATGTTTAGGAAGAACTTTTGCAATAAGTGAGCAGATTGAGAGTGGAAAGATAATTGCTGCACTGACAAAGTTGAGTGCGTTACCTGTAATAGGAACGGTTGTAGAAACAAGCTGCGTTGTTAGTGCAACAATGATGTTCCAGCCTGAAGGATAAAATCCTGAGGAGCCCGGTTCCCAAGGGGTAATCGAAGCTTCAACGGTACTGTAGAAGTCATAGTGAATTGATGAGTATTTTTGAGACTCTATCATTGCCTGCGTGACATCTAAGTGATGCACAATGTCCCAGCCCTGAACAAAGGAGCTGGCAGAGGGCAGGGTTGGTAAGAAGAGAAACCCTACGGTAAGAAGACCAACTGCAACATACAGAAGGGGCATCCAGAAAGGGAGTTCTTCGCAGATAAATGCTGGTACAGGGCTAGTTGATTGCTTGACAATGCGTATTGCTTTGGATTTGACGGGTTTCTCGCCTTTGTGGTGTTCTTTGTGTTTGGGAGCAACATAAAAAACGTAGCCATTGACTAGAACTGCGATAAGTAGCGGAACAAGAACCATTACAGCCAAGGGGATAGGGATGTTCAGTGCGCTAAAGATTTCTCCCTCAATAAAATAAAGTGCGCAGCTGACCAAAGGAGCACTAACAAGTGCCCAGGGCTTTGGCATGCCGGAAGCATGCAACAAAATGACGCCCGGCACGTAAAGTAGGGCAATAATGACAACTACACTTTGGAAGAACTCAAGCCACATCCTGATCCAATCAAGGTGTTAGTAAAAATTCTTATACTTCTGGGTCACACGACTGGGCGTGACAGTTATTTCAAACAGACTGGTCTATTTTACGATAGAAGCAAAAGTGGTGTTGAGATAAACAAAAAGGACTTCCGAAGAAGTCCTTGAACATTTGGTAGCCCGTACCAGATTCGAACTGGTGATCTCCGCCTTGAGAGGGCGGCGTCCTGAACCGCTAGACGAACGGGCCATGTATGACTGGGAGGACATGGCTGGGATAGAGAGAGTCGAACTCCCGTTGACGGAACCAGAATCCGCTGTCCTACCACTAGACGATATCCCAAGATGTCATCCGTGCGCATCAGCGCGAGAAATAACTATAAAGGAGACTCGTCAGAGATGCAAGCAATAATTTCAAGAAATTCTGTTTGCAGCAAAAAATATTATACAAAACGCATCTCTAAGCGCAAGGAACGTCTCTAGTATTTGAGCCGAGCATACGTTCTGCATCAATAAGCGCCTGGTCAAGAGGGGCACAGCCGGTGCAACTTGCGCATGCGGTAGGAGCGCTTGGAGTTGCAGCAAGACCACCTTTAGCTGTTTCTCTGAGAGAAACAGGAAGCGCGGCGCCAACTTCTGCCATAGCGTGTGCAACCTCATCAAACGGAATAGGATTACCAACGCCTGCAAGAGCAAGCTGAGAAGAGCTTACGGCAGCGGCTACACCAATAGCGTTTCTATCTTGGCAAGGATACTCAACCAGTCCTCTGACAGGGTCACAGACTAGTCCTAGAAGGTTAGAGATGGCAATAGAAGCAGCGTCCAAGCACTGTTGAGGAGTACCACCCAAGAGCTCGGTCAGTGCAGATGCGCTCATGGCAGCAGCAGATCCAACCTCTGCCTGACAGCCACCCTCAGCACCAGAAACACTTGCATTGGTGGTTAGGATGGCTCCAATAGCGCTTGCATTCCAAAGCGCAGAAATAACTTGCTCGTCGGTGGCGCCAATCTCTTCTGCTACCGAGATAAGCGACCCTGGTACAACGCCAGAAGCTCCTGCAGTTGGAGCGGCAACAATGACGCCCATGGTTGCTGAGCGCTCAAGCACGGCCATAGCGTACGCAACGGCTCGTGTTTGCGTGGTGCCCATAAGCGCACTTGAGATTGCAGCTGAGGTGTTAGCTACGGTTTTGGCCTGGCCGTTGAGCAGACCACCAATGGACTGACGAGGCGTCTTGATAGTGTCGTGAACCTCATCGCGCATAATCTCAAGAACATGAGCCATCTCGGCGTCTACGTCGGCATCTGGTCGCAGGTCCTTCTCGCGCTGGCGCATAATCTGGCCAATAGAGGCTCCCGTCTTGGAGCACCTGGCGAGAAGATCTGCGCCGTTGTCAAAGGCTCCTGAAAGCACGTCGTTTGTGACCTGTGGAGCTGCTCCTGGAATGGAAACCTGAGCGGCATAGGAAACGTGAGGTGCCAGCTGAAAGAGGTCGAGGACTTTCTGCTCAATAGGCTCGTCAATCTCAAAGACGGTGTGTGCAAAGCCGCCACGTTCTGAGCGGAAGGTGCGCATAGTTGCAACATTGATGTTTGGCGTGGCCAAAATAGTAGTGAGAGCTGCAAGAACACCGGGTTTATCGCGATGTGAAACAAAAATGGTGGGCATATCGCCAGACATGCGAATGCGTACGCCATTGACGCCAGAGATGCGAATACGGCCGCCGCCAACAGACTCGCCCATAACAGAAACGTGAACGTTATCTGCACCGTAGAGGTGAATTTCTACGGTGTTTGGGTGCAGAGTCTCGTCGTCGCCTTTCTCAATAACGCTGTAGTTAAGATGGGCTTCTTCTGCCAGGGTAAGTGCTTCACGGACGCGCGTATCGTCTGGAGCAAGACCTAAGATACCTGCAATCAGAGCGTAATCGGTGCCGTGACCAAGGTGGGTATGAGAGAAGGAGTTGTAGAGCCAAAACTCAACGCGCTCCAGCTGCTTTGGTGCAAGCGAGCGTGCAACCAGGGCAATGCGCAGGGCTCCTGCTGTGTGCGAGGAAGAAGGACCCACCATAATGGGGCCTAGGACCTCAAACGCAGACATAGAAATCATAGTTACTCCAAAACTAAACAAACGGTAACGATAAAAGAGCTGCAAAACCATCTGTTTTACAGCTCTTGTGTGGTTTTACTTTTGATACCCACTTACGCTTGGAAGAATACGCGGTAGGCACGCATTCACGCGTTATTTGCAAAGCTCCAGAGCGCGGTCAAGGCGAGCAAGGCAAACCTCACGACCAAGAAGCTCCATAGACTCTCCAAGAGGAGGGGAGACCATGTTGCCGCACTCAGCAACACGAATGGACTGGAAGACAATGCGCTTCTTAAGGTCAAGCTGCTCTGGAAGCACCTCAAGAGCAGCGTCAATTGCTGCAGCTTTCCACTCGTCCTCAGAAACGCCCTCAAGAGCAGTCTTTGCAGCCGCAAGGACGGTAGCACACTGAGCAGCGTCTTTGGTAAGACCCTTCTCAACGCTCTTCTGATCAAGGGTGACGTTTGCGCCTTCATACAGGAAACGGGACTTCTCAATGACGTCTGGGCTTACTGTGGTACGAGGGCGAAGAATCTCGGAGAGCAGGTCATACCAACCTGGACGAGTTGCATAAATCTCTTCCGCATCAGTTACGTTGCCTTGAACAGGCTCAAGACCTGCGCCCACAAGCTCTGGAATCAGAACGGTCTTTGCAAAGGTCTGGTTGTCCATATTGGCAAGATAGGTTGCGTTAATCCAGTTCAGACGCTCTGGATCGGACTTAGCAGGGTTCTTGGAAACGTGGTCCAGAGAGAACTGAGACGCCAAAACGTCACGAGGAACAATGGTTGTCTCGCCATCAAGTGACCAGCCGAGAAGAGCTAGGTAGTTGACAAAGGCATCTGCAAGATAGCCCTGGTCACGATACTCCTCAACAGAGGTTGCTCCATGGCGCTTGGAGAGCTTCTTGCCGTCAGGGCCCAAAATCATGGAGATGTGTGCGAAGGTTGGAACAGGTGCGCCCAGAGCCTCGTACACCATAATCTGGCGAGGAGTGTTGGACAGGTGGTCATCGCCACGAATGATGTGGGTAATGCCCATGCCAGCGTCATCAACAACGGTGGCAAAGTTATAGGTTGGGGTGCCGTCAGAGCGGAAGATGATAAAGTCATCAAGCTCGCGAGCGTTAAAGGTTACGTCGCCGTGAACAGCGTCGTGGACAATGACATCGCCGCGGTCCAGAGGAACCTTGATGCGGATGGT